>CAZSBA010000079.1:0-9015 GCA_964605035.1 uncultured Proteiniphilum sp.
CTTTTTTCGTTTGATTTGGTTTCATCTATTGTTGCTGTCGGGTTTACGCTCGGTTAATATGGCATATAACGTCTTATTTACGCAATGAATATACAACATTCGTATATATGAAATTTAGAACATTCGTATAACACTTTTTTTATATTACCAAACTCAACAGCATAAACCAACATTATCAAGCATTTAAACATCAATTTATTTTTTGCATTTACGAATGTTTTGATATCTTTGCAGTATTATTAAAATCTGTAAAACATGAAAATCGACGATCTAATTGCAAGTTTCGAACAGAAGTTGAAACTACAAAGGTATAGCCCTAATTCCATCAAGAATTACACTAGTGCTGTGAGGAGCTTCCTGAAAGTCGCATTAAAAAGATTCGATAATCCTGGTCAATTAAGCGAAGATGAAATTGAAAAATATGTTTTATGGAAAATTGAAAAACACAATATCAGTAGTTCATATCAGCGTTTGATTGTGGCCTCTATCGACAAATTTTACCAGTTGGTGCTTAATCGAAATTTACAAGTAAGACACCTGTATCCTTCACGAAAAGAACATAGGCTACCAAAATATGTAACCGTTACGGAAGTAAAGAGAATGCTGGCATCGGTAACTAACCTGAAACACGTGTGTATCATAAAATTATTATACGGGGGTGGATTACGCTTAAGCGAATTGTTGCATTTAAAAATATCGGATATAGACTCGGAGCTAATGCTGGTACATATCCGGAAATCAAAGGGAAATAAAGATCGTGCGGTAATGCTTTCTCCAGTGTTACTGGGAGATTTGAGAAACTATTTCAAGGCATATAACCCTAAGGTTTACCTTTTTGAAGGACAGAGCGGGGGCATGTATTCTGAAAAAAGCGTACAAACTGTTGTGAAAGCAGCCGCAACAAAAGCGAGTATCCAAAAAACGGTAACTCCCCATATCTTACGGCACAGCTTTGCCACCCACCTTCTCGAAAATGGAACGGATATTAGGTACATCCAGCAATTACTGGGGCATAGTTCTATCAAGACAACTGAAATATATACTCACATAACAGATGTTGCTAAGTCGAAAATAAAAAGTCCACTTGATTTGCTATAAATCAATAAACTCCTATTTGTGGCCTTTCACCACCAAGTTAAACAGCATGCTGGACGAATCAAAAAAAGCCTACAAGTCTTTAAACTTGTAGGCTTTGCCTTATCTTTATCGCCTTTTGGCTTTGTATTTCCGCGGAAGCGGGGGGATTCGAACCCCCGGTACAGTTACCCGTACGTCAGTTTAGCAAACTGGTGGTTTCAGCCACTCACCCACACTTCCTTTTGGTAATTTTGCTGAAATCGGATGCAAATATACAAGATTGTTTTCAACTTTTCAAAGAAAAACAGTTTTTTAAATGCGAATATGCTATTTTTGTGCGTTAGCAATTATAAGGCTTTTAAAAATGAGCTAATGGAACAATTAAAAAAGAGAAATAGAAAAAGAATATTTATTTGGATAGCATCCATCACTCTACTGTTGATGGTTGCTATAGCAGCTTTTTTATACAGTTTGGTATTTAAACCTATTGAGCTTACAGAAGAAGTATATATATATATTGACGAGGAAAGGGACTATGAAACGGTAGTTGATCAGCTGAAGGAGAAAGTAGAACTGCCTAATGAAGATGTTTTTAGGTTATTAGCAGATAGGATGAACTACCCAAATATGGTAAAAACCGGGAGGTATGCTATTGAAGATGGTATGACTATGCCAGATCTTATTCGTGCATTACGCTCGGGGAGCCAAGTGCCGATTAATCTAACCTTTAATAATATCAGAACAATGGAGAATCTTGCGGGGAGGCTTTCTTCGCAATTAATGGTAGATAGCGTTTCAATTCTGAATGTTTTAAATGACACATCAGTAGCTGCAAGTTACGGATTTAACGAGCAAACATTTGGATCTATGTTTATTCCAAACACTTATGAAGTTTATTGGGACACAAACGTTGAAAGTCTGATTGAAAGAATGAAGAGGGAGTATGATTCATTCTGGAACACCGAGCGTAGGGCAAAAGCAGA
The DNA here is from genome assembly GCA_964605035.1 of uncultured Proteiniphilum sp. Taxonomy (GTDB): domain Bacteria; phylum Bacteroidota; class Bacteroidia; order Bacteroidales; family Dysgonomonadaceae; genus Proteiniphilum. The sequence continues at coordinate 2,061 of CAZSBA010000079.1, forward strand.
AAAACTTGGTCTGACACCATTAGAGGTTACAACTCTTGCCTCTATCGTTGAAGAGGAAGCAACTTATGCCGATGAATATCCAATTGTAGCAGGTCTATACATAAATAGGCTCAACAGGGGTATGCGCCTTGAGGCAGATCCTACTGTAAAGTTTGCTGTTGGTGATGCCACACTAAGAAGAATACTTTTTAAACACCTAGAAGTGGAGTCGCCTTATAATACATATAAAATAGACGGACTGCCACCAGGACCAATACGTATACCATCAACTTCTGCAATAAACGCCACTCTATCTCCCGCACAACACAACTATATTTTTATGTGTGCTAAGGATGATCTTTCGGGTAGACATAATTTTGCAGTGACTCATGCCGAACATGCAAGAAACGCGAGGGCATATCAGAAGGCATTAAATGAACGTGGAATTTATTAACATATGCGTTTAAGAACTTAGTCGTTTAATTTTACAAACTTCGGATTTACGAAGTACTTTACCCGCACCAAGTCCTGATCCTCCTCGAAAATTTCGAGTAGAAACAGGACTTGGTAGGGATTTTGTTATAATTTGGCACCTATAAATTCAGAAGATCCTTAGTCAATCTCATAAGAAAACTAGCATAATCTTCAATTAAAATTCTATATTATCGGGGTGAGCTCCTGTACGATGGTTTTTATCGAGAGCATCAATTTGCTCCATTTCATCTTGGGTGAGCTCAAAATCAAAAATATCGATGTTCTCTGACTGTCTCTCTTTACCAGATGACTTTGGTATGGCTACAATACCTTTTTGAATATTCCATCTAAGTACTACCTGGGCTGGTGATTTTCCATATTTGCCACCAATCCATGTTAAAACTTCATCTTTTAATAATGGCACTTTACTACTACCAAGAGGACTCCATGCTTCGGGTATTATGTCATGTTTTTTACAGTAATCTACTACATCATGTTGTATTAGATATGGATGTAACTCCATCTGATTTACCACAGGAGTAATTGTAGCAACTTTTAAAACCTCTTCCATATGGTGTATTAAATGGTTACTCAGTCCAACTGCTCTTACTTTGCCAGACTGATAAATATTCTCCATCTCTTTCCATGCAGAACTCACCATACCTCTAACGGGCCAGTGAACTAAATAGAGGTCTACATAATCGAGTCCCAAGTTTTGCAAACTTCCTTCAAAAGCCTCCTGAATTTGATTATTTAAAATATCGCTACCCCACAGTTTTGTGGTAACAAATATCTCCTCGCGAGGAATTTCACTTTCGCGTATGGCTTTGCCAACAGGCTTTTCGTTCATATAAAGAGTTGCAGTATCTATATGACGATAGCCAATCTCCAGGGCATTTCTTACTGCATTATATACTTCCTCATCGGTACGCCCAATTTTATATGTACCCAATCCGATCATTGGTATCTCAACTCCGTTATTTAGTTTTACTTTTTTCATCTCCTGGATTATTTATTTGCTACTTTACTCCTTTTAATCGGTTTATCACCATCTCTTTATCGTTGTGAATCTGCTTTACAAGTTTCTCCATTGAGCTAAATTTACTATCACCACGTATAAAATCGATAAACTCTACCTTCAGAGACTGCTCATACAGGTCGCCGTTAAAATTAAAAATATTAACCTCTACACTCACTTCCGGATCATCGTGAAGCGTTGGTCTTTTTCCTATATACAACATACCTTCATAGATGATATCACGTATATGCACTAAAACTGCATAAACTCCTAGTTTGGGAATAACTTTATAACGCTCCCAAGATCTTATGTTAGCAGTAGGAAAGCCAATTGTTCTTCCAACCTGATATCCTTCTACTATCTTGCCTGAAAGTGTGTAGTTATATGATAATAAAAAATTGGCTTTTTCAATATCACCGTCGTGAAGAAGATTGCGAATTTTTGTTGAACTCACGTTCTCGCCATTATATTGATACTCTTCACCTTTAATTACCTTCATGCCTATGTCCCTACCAATTTTTTCATACTCGGTAAAGCCATCCTCCCTATTACGACCAAATCTATGATCGTATCCAACAATCAAAGTACTTAGTCCTATATCATCTTTCAGAACCTGCCCCATGAAGTCTTCGGCAGTTAGTTTTGAAAGACCGGTAGTAAACGGAAGACTTATACAATAATCGACTCCGGTTGACTGTAATTGCTCGAGTTTCTCTTCATACCCACACAGAAGTGCAGGTTGATAATCGGCCTGAAGCACTTTCCTGGGATGAACCGGGAATGTAATAACAGCAGAAGGGAGCCCCTCCTTCTTTGCAATCTCTTTAACCTGTTTTACAAGATGGCGGTGTCCTGTGTGTACCCCATCAAAAAATCCGATAGTACCCACAAAAGAGCCACCCAATATACTCTTACCCGTAAGATCAATAAGTTCCAAAACAAACTATTTAATATGGTTTTTTGTTATCAATAAACACCCGATATAGCCTTTTAGTTTAATTTATACTAGAAGACGACAGGCTTATAAACTGTAAATTTACTAATTTAATTAATGAATTATTGCTTTAATTCGATATCTTTGTAATAGAAAGAAATAAACTGATACGTTTAATTAATTTAAATGCGGAATATGAGAAATAATTTTATTTTAATTTGTACAATTGCAATGATTGCATTAATGACTTCTTGCGAAGGACAACCCGAGCACAACAAACTATCCCAACAAGAGATTAATGATGGTTGGGAACTTTTGTTTGATGGCACCACTCTGAATGGGTGGCGTGACTATAACGGAGAAACTCTAACTGCACCATGGTTTGCAGAAGATGGGATGATTCAGGCAAAAGGTGAAGGTGCCGATGAGCATGGTTACATTGTAACAGAAAAGGTATATGAGAATTTTGAGATGGTATGGGACTGGAAAATTGCTGACGGTGGTAACAGTGGCGTTCTTTATCATGTAGTGGAGCATCCTAAGTTTGCTGTTCCTTATGTAACTGGACCTGAGTATCAACTTATTGACGATCTTAACTTTCCCGAACCACTTGAAGATTGGCAGAAAACAGGTGCAGACTATGCTATGTATACAGCAGATCCTGAAAAAACAATCATTAAACCTGCAGGTGAATGGAATACATCTAAAATAGTTTTCGACAATGGTCATGTTGAGCATTGGTTGAATGGCGAAAAGATTGTAGAATTTGAAGCTTGGTCTGAAGATTGGTTTGGACGCAAGAACAGCGGTAAATGGGAAGATGCCCCTGAATATGGTTTAGCTCGCAAAGGTGCTATTTGCCTTCAAGATCATGGATCTGCAGCATGGTTCCGCAATGTAAAAATTAGAGAACTTCCACGTAAGACTAAAGAGGTAAATCTGTTTAATGGAGTTGACCTTCATGGTTGGGAAGTATATGGAACAGAAAAATGGTATGTAGAAGATGGATTATTAGTTTGTGAAAGCGGTCCTGACAAACAGTATGGCTATTTGGCAACACGCGAATATTATGACAATTTCGACCTATCTGTAGAATTTAAACAAGAAGCCGATGGTAATTCAGGAGTATTTATCCGCTCATTTGTTGAGCCGGGAGCAATTGTAAACGGATGGCAGGTTGAAGTAGCTCCTAAAGGAAACGACACCGGAGGTATTTACGAGTCTTACGGTCGCGGATGGTTAGTGCAGATTGAAGACGAGAAAGAAAATATATTAAAAGAGGGTGAATGGAACACATTGCGTATTTTAGTTGATGGTGACAATGTGAAGACCTACCTAAACGGAGAAGAGATGGTTGATCTTACGGACGATTTGATTGGTAAAGCACAGGGTCGTATAGCACTACAAATACATGATGGAGGTGGTATAAAAGTCCTTTGGAGAAATCTGAAACTTCAGACATTATAATATAGAGATTATTTAATCTTTTGTAGATAGGGAGAGCATAAATGTTCTCCCTTTTTATTTTATATATTTGGCACTGTTATTGTATATATATAAACAATAGATAGTGCAAGAACATTTTATATGTAGTTTTTTCAGAAAAAACACGCTATCTTTGTAAGATTAACTCACTTAAAGCATAGAATGGTAGATAAAAGCAAATTATTACAGAGTATTGTAGACGGTATTCAAGAGAAAAAAGGTAAAAATATTAGCACTATAAGTTTAAAGGGAGTCACAGGATCAATTTGTGATTATTTTGTTATATGCGAGGGTAATACTCCTACACAGGTTTCTGCTCTAGCTGAATCAGTAGAAAAAATTGTAAAAGAAAACACCCATGAAAGCCCTTTAAGAGTTCAAGGTAAACAACAGTCGGAGTGGATTGGCATGGATTATGGAGATATAATAGTACATATATTCGTTCCTGAACTGAGAAGCTTTTATAATTTAGAGCTACTATGGGAAGATGCAATTTCGACAAGTATTCCTACTATAGATTAAAACTTATTTCGCAAGTAATTGTTAATTATACTTCGGGAACAACTTTTGTAAGATAAAAAACAAATGAGCAATATTAATAAAGATAATCAAAAAGGTAAACAACCTACAATGCGTCCTAAGTTGGGAGGAAATTCAAATCCCAAACGCCCTTTTAACCCCTATTGGGTATATGCCATTGTATTGGCAATATTAATGGGTATGTGGTTCTTTGGACAAGACAACACTGTAAAAGAAGTTACATGGTCGCAGTTTCAGGAGTATGTGAAAGACAATCGTGTAAAAAGCATTGTTGTATACACTAACAAGGTAAGTGCAGAAGCAGTTATAAGAGATGAATCTGTGGATCATGTCTTTGACAGCACTTTACGAGCAGGCAGGACCCCTGTTATATTGGTAAAAGGCCCGTCGCCTGAGGCTATTTCTGAATATATTGATTTAGTAAAAAGTGAAGAGCAGTATGATATTGAAGTTCGATTTGACGAAACATCAGAAATCTGGGGAATATTAATTACATTTTTGCCATTTTTACTATTAATTGTATTCTGGATTTGGATGATGCGCAGAATGCAAGGCGGTGCTGGCGGCGGTGGCGGTGGCGGCGTATTTAATGTAGGCAAATCAAAGGCACAGCTATTCGACAAAGATTCAAGCCAGAAAGTTACATTTAGAGATGTGGCAGGTTTGTCTGAGGCTAAAGAAGAAGTTCAGGAGATTGTAGAGTTCCTTAAAAGCCCCAATTCATATACAAACCTTGGAGGGAAAATTCCAAAAGGAGCACTACTGGTTGGGCCTCCCGGAACCGGAAAAACATTACTTGCAAAGGCAGTAGCAGGTGAAGCAAACGTGCCGTTTTTCTCAATATCCGGTTCAGACTTTGTAGAAATGTTTGTTGGCGTTGGAGCTTCACGTGTACGCGATCTATTCCGTCAGGCAAAAGAGAAAGCACCATGTATTGTATTTATTGATGAGATAGATGCCGTTGGAAGAGCAAGAGGCAAGAATAATAATATGGGCTCAAACGATGAGCGAGAAAACACACTAAATCAACTTCTAACCGAGATGGATGGATTTGGATCAAACAGTGGTGTTATTATTCTTGCAGCAACTAACCGTGCTGATGTATTAGACAAAGCTCTATTACGTGCGGGAAGGTTTGACAGACAAATATATGTAGAGCTACCTGACCTTAATGATAGAAGAGAGATATTTAAAGTACACTTACGACCAATTAAGATAGATGAAACTATAGATGTTGATTTTCTAGCACGACAAACACCGGGTTTCTCTGGTGCAGATATTGCAAATGTTTGTAATGAAGCAGCTCTTATTGCTGCACGTAATAAAAAATCTTTTGTTCAGAGAGAAGACTTTATGAGTGCGGTAGACCGTATTGTGGGTGGACTTGAAAAGAAGAACAAGATTATTACACAGGAAGAGAAAAAATCAATTGCAATACATGAAGCAGGGCACGCAACACTAAGCTGGTTTCTTGAACATGCTAATCCTCTGGTTAAGGTAACAATTGTACCAAGAGGAAAAGCACTTGGTGCTGCTTGGTATTTACCTGAAGAGCGCCAGATTACTACTAAGGAACAGATGCTTGATGAAATGTGCGCATTACTTGGAGGACGTGCGGCAGAAGAGGTATTTATTGGAAAAATTTCTTCGGGTGCCATGAACGACTTAGAGAGGGTAACTAAGCAAGCTTACGCCATGATTACCTATATGGGCATGAGTGAAAAGTTGGCTAATTTGAGTTACTACGATTCAACAGGTCAAGAATATCAATTCTCGAAACCATATAGTGATGATACTGCCAAGATTATTGACAGTGAAGTAAAGGCCATGATAGCCGGTGAGTATGAAAGAGCAAAACAGATTCTTTTAGAGAAAAAAACAGGACATAATGAACTTTCGAGGATTCTTCTAGAGAAAGAAATAATATATTCACATGATCTAGAGGTAATATTTGGAAAACGTCCATGGATATCACGATCTGATGAAATCTTTGTGAAGAAGGAAAAAGAAGAAGAAGGCAAAAATGAAAATAACGAAACAAAACCGGTAGGGTCAAAAGAAAACATTTTTATTCACACAGAAGAGAAAGCTGAAGAAAATGATACGATAAATAAAGAAAAAGAGTGATAGACAGTTTTAATATCACTTACATATAACTGTTAACGGACTGTGTTTCAACGCTCAGTCCGTTTTTTTTGCGTATCTAAGAGAACAAGAGAATAGATTTCGCAAAATTCTTAATCGAACAATAAACCTGATATATCGTTATATATTCTAAAAGTATAAAATAGAAAGCAAATATGAAAACGATTTACTTCTACATCATAAGTGGTATATTAGCATTAGCTCTGGTAAGTTGTAATAACTCCAAAGCACAGAATAACGGAAACAATTCAAAAAACAGTACAAATATGAATTTCGAAAAAGTAGAATTACCTTATGCAACCGATGCTTTAGAGCCGGTTATAAGCAAACAAACAGTAGAACTGCACTATGGCAAGCACCATCAGGCGTATGTTGACAAT
>CAZSBA010000080.1:0-8778 GCA_964605035.1 uncultured Proteiniphilum sp.
AGAACTACATCTCAGATTGTTGTAAACTTCTTTATGGGTAGTGCCGAAGACAAATTGGAGTATCGAATTGATAATGGTGAATGGCGTAGTATGAGATATGTTCAGGCAATTGATCCTAGTTACTACACAAAACTGATTGAGTGGGACTTCACGGAGGAATTAATTCCAGGCAGAAGACCATCTAATCCTGTTACAAGTACACACTTATGGACAGGCACTCTAAGTCTTGATTTACCAATTGGCGAACATACTATTGAAGTAAAGGCTACTGACAGGTTCGGTAAAACTCATTTAGGTGAAAAAACTTACACTATTTTAGAATAATTCTAAAATCTATATTCAGCTTTACAAATCCTTCCGTATAAATTTAAACGGAAGGATTTATTATTTCCTGCCTTTTTGTCTGCTTTTTTCTAGTGAGAGGCTAAAAAGGGCGAACTTTCCTGCCTTTTTGTCGCCTTGAACCCGTTATTTTCTTTCCTTTTTGAATCGGTATATCATTTGCTTTTACAATGATGTAAGTTAAACAAACAATTTAAAAAGAATAAAATTATGGCAATTATTAGAAGAACAGACAGTTGGTTACCAAGTGTATTTAATGATTTTTTTGGTAACGAATGGATGGAAAGCAGTGTAAAATCAACTCCCGCAGTAAATATTCAACAAAATGAAGCTGGATTTATAGTAGAAGTAGCTGCTCCTGGTATGACAAAGGAAGATTGTGTAGTTAGATTAGATGAAAACAATAACTTGGTAATCTCTTTCGAAAAAAAGACTGAATCTGAAGACAAAAAAAATGGTGCTTATCTAAGACGTGAATTCTCTTACTCACAATTTCAGAGAACTATGATTTTACCTGATAACATCGATAAAGAAAATATTTCTGCAGAAGTTAAGAACGGCGTTTTAAGTGTGGTAATACCAACTATTGATGAAACTGAAAAAGTAACTGAAAAGTTGATAGAAATTAAATAATCAAACTTATTTTTTAAAAAGGGTGACTCATTGAATGAATCACCCTTTTTTATATCATAGAACGGTTACTTAGGATTAACTAAAATCTTAATAGGACCTATCTCTCAGATATTTAAGAAATAACATCATGTACATTTTGATATCAGAATTGAATGTAAAACCGGAAATTATTTCTTCAGCTTCTTCAAGCATTGAGTCCATTTTTTTGTAAGAGTAATCGACACCTTTATACTCTTTAGCAAAACTTAGCAGTTTTGCTATATTTTCAGCACTATAGTCTCGTGATTTAATAATCTGCATCATTTCGTCATAGACCACTTTAGGTGAATTTTGTAATGCATATATGAGTGGAAGAGTGATTTTTCCTTCTCTTATATCATTACCCGTGGGTTTGCCTATATCGTTTGTAAAATAATCAAATATATCATCTTTTATTTGAAAGCAAATCCCTAACAATCCACCAATTTTAACGAATCGTGATACCAGCTCGTCATCGGCTCCACCTGTTATTGCTCCAATAGCTAGACTAGCACGAAGAAGAGATGCAGTTTTTTTATCTATAACTTTAAAATAGTCTTCTTCACTAATTACTATATCGTTAGCAAGATTTAATTGTGATAATTCTCCTTCGGCTAAATTTTGACCTAACTCTGAAATTAATCTTATAATTTCGAGATTTTTAGTCTTTACACTTTCAGCGAGAGCGGTTGAAAGCAAATAATCGCCAATTAAAACAGCCTGAGTGTTATCGTGTATTGAGTTTAGGGATCGTTTTCCTCTTCGGAAATCGGATTTATCGATTACGTCATCATGTACTAGAGTAGCAGTATGTAATAACTCAACTGTGACAGCACCATGATATGTTTCGGGAATTATTTCACCACAGGCCCTTGCTGTTAAAAGCACTAGAGTGGGTCTTAAGCGTTTACCATTAGAATTTAGAACATAAGATATCATATCGGTGAGTAGTAGGTTATTACTTTTCACCGAATCTTTTAAATACTTATCAAAAATATGTAACTCTTCCTGAAGGAAACCTTTTATCAGCTGACTTTGATCCATCGCACACACAAGTTAGTTGTACACAAAAGTAAAGATAATTCTCCTCATAGCAACAAATATTTGTAACTTTACAAATCTAAACTCAATATTAGACAAAAAATTATGATCAAAAACAAACTTTTCCTTCTAGATGCATATGCTCTTATTTATAGGGCATACTACGCTTTTATAAGATTTCCAAGAATAGATTCAAAAGGGAGGAATACTTCAGCTATATTTGGGTTTGTGAATACTTTGGAGGATGTTTTACGAAATGCAAATCCAACTCACATAGCAGTAGGCTTTGACCCTGCAGGACTTACTTTCAGACATGAAGAGTATAAAGAATATAAGGCTCAACGTGAAGCAACACCCGAAGATATTAAAGCATCTATTCCATTTATAAAAGAAATTATTAACGCATATAATATACCAATTTTAGAAGTACCTGGTTATGAAGCAGACGATGTTATAGGTACTATTGCTAAAAAAATGGACAAAGAGAAGTTTGATGTTTATATGATGACTTCTGACAAAGATTATGGGCAACTTACTGAGCCCTCAATTTATATTTACCGCCCCAAATATGGAGGTAATGACTATGAAATTCTTAACGATAAAAATGTTGTTGAAAAATATGGTATAGAAACTCCAAGTCAGGTTATAGATTTACTGGGCCTGATGGGTGATAGTTCAGACAACATACCAGGCTGTCCGGGTATAGGAGAAAAGACTGCTGTAAAACTACTTAATCAGTTTGGTACAATAGAAAACCTTCTCGATAACACGGATAAGCTTAAAGGTGCTCAAAAAACAAAGGTTGAAGAATATAAAGAACAAATTTTGTTTTCTAAGTACTTAGCAACAATAAAAACTGATGTACCTATAGAAATAAATGAGGATGAACTGATTTTGAAGGAAAAAAACGAAGAAGAAATAAAACGAATCTTCGAAGATTTAGAATTTAAGACATTGCTAGTGCGAGTGTTTAAACAAGACTCGACACCTACCCTTTCTAAATCTCCACAACAGGGTGAACTTTTTGCTGAAGACTCAATTGAAGATTTACCTCAAACAGTTGTAATAGATCATTCCGAAGAGTATACTGATATCCATACAACTACTCACAACTATAAAATTGTTGAAAGAGAAGAAGAAATGACTGCACTTAGTAAAGAGCTTTTAATTCAGAAATCTGTCTGTTTTGACACCGAAACAACAGGTGTTGATCCTCTTTTAAGTGAATTAGTTGGTATATCTTTTTCTTTCAAAGAAGGCGAAGCATACTACGTTCCAATCTCCGAAAACAAAGAAGATGCTTTAAGGCAGGCAAATATTTTTAAGTTGTTTTTCGAAAATAAAAATATTGAAAAATCAGGACAAAATATTAAATATGACATACTAGTTCTTCGAAACTACGGAATAAATGTTAAAGGTTCATTATTTGATACCATGATAGCCCACTATCTGTTGAATCCAGAATTAAGACATGGGATGGATTACATGGCAGAGATATATCTTAAATACAAAACTGTTCACATCGAAAATCTGATTGGTCCAAAAGGAAAGAATCAAAAAAGCATGCGTGATGTAGATTACAAAATTGTAGCAGAGTATGCAGCCGAAGATGCAGATATTACACTTAAACTAAAAAATATATTAGAAAAAGATATTCATAAGAATGGGCTTGATAAATTATTCTACGAAATAGAAACACCTCTGATTTATGTGCTTGCTGACATGGAGTGGACGGGAGTTAGACTAGATTTGAAAGCATTGAAGGATCTCTCAGAACTTTACACTAATGAACTCAAAGAAGTAGAGAGAGAGATTATTGAGATGGCAGGAATTGAATTTAATGTTAACTCTCCAAAGCAAACTGGAGAGATTCTTTTTGACAGACTCAAGATTATTGAAAAGGCAAAGAAGACAAAAACAGGTCAGTACAAAACTGGTGAAGAAGAACTCGAAAAAATAAGATCAAAGCACCCAATTATTGCTAAAATACTTGAGCAAAGAGGATTAAAAAAATTACTGAGTACATATATAGACTCTTTTCCATTGTTGATTAATTCTAGAACAGGAAAAATCCATACATCTTTTAATCAAACTGTAGCTGCAACAGGTCGTTTGAGTAGCACAAATCCAAACCTCCAGAATATCCCTATACGTGATGCACGTGGAAAAGAGCTTAGAAGAGTTTTTATTCCCGATGAAGGGGATCTTTTTATGTCGTCGGATTATTCTCAAATTGAGTTGCGAATAATGGCTCATTTGAGCAAGGATATAAATATGCTTGAAGCATTTAATAAGGGGCAAGATATTCATGCTGCAACAGCCTCTAAGATATATAAAACATCAATTGAAGAAGTTGATAGTGACATGCGTAGAAAAGCAAAAACGGCAAACTTTGGCATTATTTACGGAATAACACCTTTTGGTCTTTCTGAAAGGCTCACCATACCTAGATCGGAAGCTAAAAATATTATTGATGAATATTTTGCTACATTTTCTGGAGTAAAAAAATATATGGATGAGAGTATTGAAAAAGGAAGAACCAACGGTTATGTTGAAACAATTTACGGCCGTAAGAGATTTCTTCCAGATATAACATCGCGAAATGCTACTGTAAGAGGATTTGCAGAAAGAAATGCAATCAACGCACCAATTCAAGGTAGCGCGGCCGATATTATAAAAGTAGCGATGGTGCGAATCTATGAGAGGCTACAAAAAGATAATAAAAAATCGAAAATGATACTGCAAGTACATGATGAGTTAAACTTTAATGTTGTACCTGATGAATTAGAGTACATGAAAAAAATGGTTGTTGAAGAGATGGAGAATGCTGCTAAATTGACCGTTACACTTAAGACCGAAATTGGTATAGGAGATAACTGGTTGATTGCACATTAAAAATTAAAACAAATAATTTGTAGCTGTAATTATCAGTTTAGATATAAAAAAATTGAAATGCTTGACGGATTTATAGAATATGGATACTGGGGCTTATTTCTTGCTTCATTTTTAGCAGCAACAATACTTCCATTCAGCTCTGAAGTAGTATTTGCTGGGTTAATAGCAGCAGGATTAGATGTTTGGTCGTTAATTATCTTTGCAACAGTTGGAAATTCTTTAGGTGGAGCAACTTGCTATTATATGGGAAAATTAGGTAAAATTGAATGGCTGAACAAATGGTTTAAAATAAGCGAAGATAAAATTACGAAAACAACAAATAGACTCCAGGGAAAGGGATCTCTTATGGGTTTTTTCGGATTCCTACCTGCTGTAGGCGACGTAATTCTGGTTGCATTGGGTTATATGCGTGCAAATGCATCATTAGTTATGATTAGTATGACAATAGGTAAGTTTGCGAGATATTTTGTAATTGGGTATGGAGCTGAAAAAATCTTTTCTTTGTTCTAAAATCCTTTGTATTTCAAACTTTAATAATAAAAATAATAATATAAATAATAGTTATGTCAACTATACTATTCAGCGAAATAGTTTTCGGCCCTATTCATAGCCGACGTTTAGGAACATCTTTGGGCATAAATCTATTACCTTATGATGGTAAATTGTGTTCTTTCGACTGTATATATTGTGAATGTGGTTTAAATAAAGATTTTCGAACTAAAACAAAATTACCAGATAGAAATAATGTTCAATCAGCACTCAAAGATAAACTTGTTTCTCTCAAAAAGGAGGGTGTTATAATTGATGTAATAACATTTGCAGGAAATGGAGAGCCCACTATGCATCCTGATTTTCACGAAATAATTGATGATACGATAACACTGAGAAATATTTATTATCCAAATAGTAAAATAAGCGTTCTATCTAATGGGATGCACTTAGACAAACCAAAAGTTGTAGAAGCTTTAAAGAAGACAGATAACCCCATATTGAAACTAGATTCGGCTATTGACGAGACAATTAGAATACTAGATCGTCCTAATTCACCTTCATACACTGTTGCACGCCAGGTTGAACGATTTAAACAGTTTGATAGTAATTTTATTCTCCAAACTATGTTCTTAAAAGGGGAGTTTGAAGGAAACAAAATAGATAACACTACAGAAGAAGAGCTTTCAGCTTGGTTAGAGTTAGTTTCTGACCTTAACCCTAGAGAAGTGATGATCTATACTATTGACAGAGAAACTGCTGTTAAAGGTCTTGAAAAAATCTCGATAGAAGACCTAAAGAAAATTGCCGGGAAGGTAGTACAACTGGGTATAAAAACTAATGTGGCCGGATAAATAAGGTTATACAAACATAAAATCCATATCCAACATGTGTATTGGATATGGATTAAGAGAGATGATAGTTATTTTCGAAAAAAAATTATTTAGATTCTAAAAATTCTCCAAATTTTTTATATCGGATGTATAGTTCTTTATATTTTGATTTGTTAGAGTCATTGGGTTTATATTCAGCTAAAACACCCTGCCCCATAGCATCTTGAGCATGTTCCAAAGCTGCATATATTCCCGCTGCAACTGATGCACACATTGCTACTCCTAAGGCACCTGCTTGTTGCGCTGCAGCTACTTTTATTGGTACTCCCATAATATTTGATAGAGTTTGCATAACATATGGAGATTTCAATGATATTCCCCCTACCCCAATAACCTCCGTTACTTTTACACCCTCATTCTCAAGATGTTTCATTATAGCTTTTGAACCAAAAGCAGTTGCTTCAACTAGGCTTTTAAACATTTGTGCTGGCGTTGTAGCCAGTGTTATACCGCTAACTCCACCTTTTAGTGTTTGATCTGCAAAAGGTGTGCGTCTACCATTAAGCCAATCACTTGCAATTAAATCAGTTGACTCTATTGGCAAAGCAGCAGCCTCAATATTTAGTTTGGGCAATATATCTTTGAATAATGATTCTTTCTCTGTTTCAGAGAGTGAGCTAAAGCCATCTAGAGAATTAATTGGCCAAGCTAACATATTCTTAAACCATGCAAAGACATCTCCGAAAGCAGATTGTCCGGCTTCAAGACCAATTAAACCAGGAATAACAGAACCATTTACTTGCCCGCTTATACCAGGTATTTGTTTTTCTTTAATTTCTTCAACTGGTGCCACAACAATATCGCAAGTTGAGGTACCAACAATTTTAACCATCTTGTTAGAACTTATACCTGCTCCGATTGCACCTGCATGAGCATCGATTAGACCCACTGCCACCTCAACGTTCTGAGACAATCCAAGCTTCTCTGCCCACTCTATAGACAGTCTGCCGGCCGAGATGTCACTTGTGTGGGTTGTATCGCTTAAACGGCTTCTAAATCCTTTTAACAGCGGGTCGAGAGTTGAAAGAAATTCCTCTGATGGATAACCTCCCCACTCTTCTGCCCACATACCCTTATGTCCTGCAGCACATCTACTCCTTTTAACCATCTCGGGTTTAATATTACCTGTTAGTAGAGCCGGCATCCAGTCACAATGCTCAATAATAGAATATGCTTTTGTTCTTATACTCTTATTTACACGCAATGCTCGAAGAGCTTTTGCCCAAAACCATTCAGACGAATAAATACCACCTGAACGTGAAGTAAAATCTACATCCCAAGACTTAGCCAGACTATTAATATCATTAGCTTCCTTAATTGAAGTATGGTCTTTCCATAGTATAAACATTGCATCAGGATCTTCAGAAAATTCCGGCAACAATGCAAGAGGAGTGCCCCTACTATCAGTTAGAGCAGGTGTACTACCTGTTGTATCTATACCAATAGAAACAATATTATTAATCTCATCTGATGATAAACTTTCTAATAATCCTTTAATTGACTCTGTCAACGAATCAATATAATCTTGTGGGTGTTGTCTGTACTGATTCAACGATGGATTACAATATAATCCCTGTTTCCAACGAGGATAAAAAGAGGTGAAAGATGCTATTTCTATTCCATTAGTGCTATTAACTAAAATTGCTCTGCAAGAGTCAGTGCCATAATCAATACCTATAACAAGTTTTTTCATTTAAAATAAGTTTTTTGTTTGAAATCTATTACTCGAATATTTAAGGTTCTATCTCAACCTTTCGTGCAATAGTTAAACTATATATTGCAATGACTATAAAAGCAACTGTAGGAACCCAATAAGCAAGTGAAATTCCACTTGTCTGATCTGAAACTATTCCCTGTATTTGTGTAAGTAAAGCTGCTCCTGCAATTGCCATTACCATTCCTGAACCAGCTATTTTTGTGTCCTCTCCCAAGTTCCTCATACCTAAACCATAAATAGTGGGGAACATGGCAGACATAAATACAGATATCGAAACTAATGCATAGACTCCAACAAACCCTTCTCCGTATATAGTTAATAGAGATGCGATTATAGCAAGTAAACTTAAGCCCGATAAAATATTAACTGGTTTTGTATATTTCATTAGCCATGTACAAACAAATCGTCCTATTACAAAAAGTAACAATGATAAAATATAATACGTTGCACCCGCTTGTTCGGCTGTGCGAGGTAGCAGTACATCAAGGCCTAATCGTTCTGCTAAATTATAGAAGCCTCTTGCAACAGGTTCAACCCCTCTTAAAGTTTCTATGATAAGTTCTTGCGATGGATTTGCTCCTAATCCGGCTATAACAGAGTCTAAAGATAGTGACTGCATAACATATCTGATAATAAAAGACCATACTGCTATCTGAGCTCCAACGTAGAAAAATTGAGCTACTACGCCCCAAACGTAGTTTTTATTCTTTTTTAATCTCCCAAAGGTTGCTTTTAAATTGAGATTCTTAT
>CAZSBA010000081.1:0-8698 GCA_964605035.1 uncultured Proteiniphilum sp.
GATTGCCGTTTCTGTCAACTACTGTAACTGTTATGAACGAAAGGTCTTTTCCATCAGCAGAGATCACATTTCTGTCGGCTTCAAGCACCAGCCTGTGTGGCTTGCCGGCTGTGCGAATTTCTTTTTCCGCAACTGCATTGCCATCTTTATCATAAGCTACAACTTTAACTGTTCCGGGTTCATACTTGGTATCCATCCACATCAGACGATACCTTTTCTGACGCTCAAAAGATTTTTGTGCTTCAGTTGTGTAACTGCCTTCAATTACAACAGAAAGATCTTTGGTTCTTACACCCTGACTCTTTCCATTTATGAAAAGTTCCGCTGACGGATAGTTAGTGTAAACAAAAACGGGGGTTACTTCACCTTCACGACCTTCCCAATTCCAGTGAGGCAAGATATGAAGTGTTTCCTCTTCTTTGTTCCAGTGACTGCGATATAGATAGAATCTGTCTTTTGGAATACCGGCAAGGTCTACTGCACCGAAAAGAGAGCTGTGACTTGGCCAGTTACTGTAATAAGGAGTTGGCTCACCAAGGTAGTCGATACCTGTCCATATAAACTCTCCCATTGTAAAATTCAGATCATCATGCTGAATAAAATCATCTTCAGGAAGATTAGACCAGCCTGCATGCTCTACATCATAAGAAGATGCCTGATGATCATCATACAATGCCATAGCCTTTCTTTCTACTGGAAATTTATATACTCCGCGTGAACTGAAAGTTGAAGTTGTCTCTGCACCAAGAATTATCTGTTGAGGCAATTTGTCATATGCTTCCTGGTAACGGAAAGATCTATAGTTAAAGCCAGGCACATCCATTATTGCAGCCATACCATTTGAAAATACGTGATCTGGACGATCCATACCATTAGTTATTGGACGGGTTGGATCTTCCCTTCTAACTATATCCTGCAGGAATCGGGCAACTTTAGCTCCTTGTGGGTGACTCTGTTCTTCCACTTCATTACCTATACACCACATAATAACACTGGCACTATTTCTAAAATTATGAATCAGATTAACCATATCCTTCTCTGCCCAATCATCAAAATATTTATTGTATCCATTTCTAACTTTAGGAATTCTCCAGCTATCGAATGATTCTGCCATAACCATCATACCCATCTCATCGGCAATTCTTACAAAATCTGGTGAAGGCATATTATGAGCAGTACGAATTGCGTTGACACCCATAGCTTGCATAATTTTTATCTGGCGACGAATTGCAGCATCATTTACGGCAGCCCCTAGAGGACCCAAGTCGTGATGCAAGCATACACCCTGGAACTTCACTTTTTTTCCATTAAGAAAAAAACCTTCGTCTGGTATAATATCAATTGTTCGAATACCAAAAGTAGTATTATACTCATCCACAACATGAGACATCTCAATTGTAGTAGTTGTAGCACCCTCTTCTTTTGTATCTCTTTCAATTCTTGTTAAAACTGAATTGACCTTATAAAGATTTGGCTGTTTAATATCCCAACGTATTGGGTTCTCTACTATCAATGTTTGCTCTAACTCACCAAGATCAAACTTAGTTAGCTGATTTTCAGACTCCGCTACAGTATTACCTTCAGGATCGATAATAGATGTTTTTAATTTCAAAATTACATTTTCTGAAATGCCATCCCCCTGCTCTATTTTTGTGCGTACATTAACTCGTGCAAACTCATCGTTTACTTCGGGAGTGGTAACATATGTTCCCCATACAGGGATATGACTCTCATTGGTGGTAATTATATGTACATTTCTGTACAAACCGGCACCAGGATACCAGCGAGATCCTTCATCAAAATTCTCTAGTCTCACAGCAAGAATATTATCCTTACCATCACTGTTTATCAAATCAGTAACATCAAAATGGAACGTGTTATAACCATAAGGCCAAAACCCTGCTTCCTTACCATTGACATAAACTCGGGCATTACTCATTGCACCATCAAATTTAATAGTGACTTTCTTCCCATATTGAAATTCGGGAACAGAGAAGGTATTTCTATACCAACCCACACCAGTAAACGGAAGACCGCCGGTGCGTCCATAATGCTCAATTGCCGATGTTTGTCCATCTTGCACAATAGCCATCCTGTGGATATCGTTATTCTTGTCGAACGGACCATATATCGCCCAGTCGTGTGGCACACGTACTGACTCCCACCCACTCGCATCAAAATTAACTTCTGATGATTTAGAGTCATCTACACGTGTAAACTTCCACCCCTTTTCAAGCGTTACTTCGCTCCTTACCTGTGCCTTTACAGTTGTAAATCCAACAACCAAAGCTATCAATAGATATACTTTTTTCAAAATATTTATTTTATAAATTATAACTACTCTTCGAGTAGACGAAACCTGTCTCCTCAATATAAATGTTCAGTTAATCTTTAAGCCTGAAACCCTAATCAAGAAAAAGAGCAGTTTGGCTGAGATACAACCTCAAAGAAATCGTTACCCTTGTCATCAACAAGAATAAACGCAGGAAAATCTTCAACCTCTATTTTCCATATTGCTTCCATTCCCAACTCTGGGTATTCAAGACACTCGAGGCTTTTGATGCTCTCCTGTGCCAATATTGCAGCGGGTCCGCCTATACTTCCCAGATAGAAACCACCATGCTTTTTACATGCATCAGTTACCTGCTTACTGCGATTACCTTTTGCAAGCATAATCAAGCTACCACCGTGCGACTGAAACAAATCAACATAAGAGTCCATACGACCCGCAGTTGTTGGTCCCATCGATCCAGAGGCATAACCTGCTGGAGTTTTAGCAGGTCCTGCATAGTATATTGGATGATCCTTAATATACTGTGGAAGACTCTCTCCATTATCAATGCGTTCTTTTAGTTTAGCATGAGCAATATCACGACCCACAATAATTGTTCCGTTAAGAGACAAACGAGTAGAAACAGGATATTGAGAGAGCTCCTTAAGAATTTCTTCCATTGGACGATTCAAATCTATTTTCACTCCCCCCTCTTCACCTGCTTGACGATATTTTTCGGGAATAAGACGAGCAGGATTATCCTCCATCTTCTCAATCCAAATACCATCTTTATTTATTTTAGCCTTAATATTACGGTCTGCAGAACATGACACTCCCATACCAAGAGGCATTGAAGCACCATGACGAGGAAGACGGATAACTCTGATGTCATGTGCAAAGTATTTACCTCCAAACTGAGCACCTAGCCCTAAATCTTCAGATGCTTTCTTAAGTTTATTCTCAAGTTCAATATCGCGGAATGCCTGACCAAGTTCATTCCCCTCAGTTGGCAGATTATCATAGTATTTAGCAGTAGCCAGTTTAACAGTCTTCAGATTAGCCTCTGCTGAAGTCCCACCAATAACAAATGCAAGATGGTAGGGTGGGCAAGCAGCTGTGCCTAGTGACTTCATTTTCTCAATCAGGTAATTTTCAAGCTTGCCTGGTGTAAGAAGTGCTTTGGTCTCCTGATACAAATAGGTTTTATTAGCTGAACCACCACCTTTTGCTATACATAGGAATTTATACTCATTTCCTTTAACACTATATAGGTCAATCTGAGCAGGTAGGTTAGTTCCAGTGTTAACCTCATCATACATATTCAGAGCTGCATTCTGAGAGTATCTTAAGTTCTCATTTACGAAAGTATTGTATACACCTTTCGATAGTGCCTCTTCATCATCTCCATCCGTCCACACCTTATGACCTTTTTTACCCATAATTATTGCTGTGCCAGTGTCCTGACAGAATGGAAGAATTCCTTTTGCAGAAATCTCGGCATTACGTAAAAAAGTAAGAGCTACAAACTTATCGTTCTCGCTAGCTTCAGGATCATTAAGAATTTGTGCAACCTGTTCCTGATGCTCGCGACGTAGAAGAAACTCCACGTCTCTAAAAGCAGTTTGTGCCATAAGAGTTATACCCTCCTTAGATACTTTAAGTATCTCCTCGCCTTCAAACGCAGCAGTTGAAACATGCTCTTTTGTTAAAAGATAATATTCAGTCTTATCTTCTGACATAGGAAAAGGCTCCTGATAAATAAATGGTTTTGTTGCCATAGATGAATCGTTAAAAATTTATATAGTTGATAATTATTCTGTTTGTTTAATGTAAGTTACAAAAATACAAAGAAAAACGGCATCTAAAAAGATGCCGTTAAAATAACTTCTGAAGAATTAGACATATATAACTAATCCATGGGGCCAATCATATCTTCGGGGCGTACCCATTTGTCGAAATCCTCTTCAGAAACATACCCAAGATTCACAGCCTCTTCTTTTAAAGTAGTTCCATTTTTATGTGCAGTGTTAGCAATCTCAGCTGCCTTATAATATCCAATCTTTGTGTTTAGTGCTGTAACCAGCATAAGCGAGTTATTAAGCAAATCTTTAATTCGAGGCTTGTTGGGCTCGATCCCTGAAACACAATGCTCAACAAAAGAAACTGATGCATCACCCAACAACTGTGCACTTTGAAGAAAATTGGAAGCCATTACCGGTTTAAAGACATTTAACTCAAAATGACCTTGCATTCCTCCTACGGTAATAGCCATATCATTACCTATTACCTGCGAACAAACCATTGTAATTGCTTCCGCCTGTGTAGGATTCACTTTACCCGGCATAATTGAAGAGCCTGGCTCGTTTGCAGGTATTGTAATCTCTCCAATACCGCTTCTAGGTCCGGATGCAAGCAGCCTAATATCATTTGCAATCTTATTAATAGCCACTGCTATTTGCTTTAATGCACCGTGAGTTTCCACCAAAGCATCGTGTGCAGCAAGAGCTTCAAATTTATTAGGAGCCGTAACAAATGGCAAACCAGTAAACTCTGCAATATATTTGGCTACTAATACATCATAGCTTTTTGGAGTATTTAGCCCCGTACCTACTGCTGTACCACCTAAAGCCAACTCAGCTAGATGAGGTAAAGTGTTTTCAATAGCCTTTATACCATATTCAAGTTGAGCAGCATAACCACTAAACTCTTGCCCAAGCGTAAGTGGTGTTGCATCCATTAGATGAGTACGCCCAATTTTAACGACATCATCCATTTCTTTTGCTTTGCTGGCAAGTGATTTTTGAAGTTGCTTCAATCCTGGCAATGTTACCTCCACCACTTTCTTATAGCAGGCAATGTGCATTCCAGTTGGGAATGTATCGTTTGACGATTGCGATTTATTAACATCATCATTAGGTTGCAAAGTTTTCTCTCCTTCACCTATTTTATGTCCGACTAGCTGATGTGCACGATTGGCAATGACCTCATTAACATTCATATTACTTTGAGTCCCAGATCCTGTCTGCCAAATAACAAGTGGAAATTCATTATCAAGCTTTCCTTCAAGTATTTCGTCGCACACCTGAGCAATAAGGTCTCGCTTATCTATCGATAAAACACCAAGTTCATGATTAGCATAAGCTGCTCCTTTTTTAAGATATGCGAAACCATATATAATTTCAAGAGGCATTGAGGCAGGACTACCTATTTTAAAGTTATTTCGCGACCTTTCAGTTTGGGCACCCCACAACCTATTTGCAGGTACTTTAACTTCACCCAAAGTGTCTTTATCAATTCTGTACTCCATAATAATAGTTTTTTATATATATTTATTTATTAGTGCTTGGTATTTATAACGCTCCATAACGACTAATTCCTTTATTATAAGAAATTTTCACAAAATCACCTATAAGTCCAAAATTTCATTAGTAAATTATCGGCAAAATCTATAAAACTCATCAAGTTAAGTGTCAGATACTACTTGCTATTAGAGGGTTACTTATAATTACTTCAAAGATTGGAATTACAGGAGTGTAATAGTTTCTAATTACACTTCATAGCACATATAGCTTTTATATTACATTTTTAAGTTAATTATTACAGCTTAAACCAATGCGATATATGCCATTATATCTGCTTTTTACAGACTCACATCTGTGAAATCATGTATTCTTTATTTAAAACAGTTATAAATAATAGACCTAATTGATTATCTTTGTAGTCTTTAAAAAATGGGTTGTTTAGATGCGTCTATCGGAACTTCAAACAGGACAAAAAGCATACATTAAAAAAGTACATGGTAATGGTGCATTCAGGAAGCGAATTCTGGAGATGGGATTCGTACGTGGAGAAGAGGTAAAATCAATCCTTAATGCTCCTCTTAAAGATCCCATAAAGTATGAGATAATGGAATATGATGTATCATTGCGTCGTAGTGAAGCCGTATTGATAGAAGTTTCTATGATCCGTGAGATGAATCAAAAAGGCATTCAACATGAAGAAATAGATTCTAACTTTTCAGGTGAGCCAAAATTCATTAAAAAGAAGCGAAACAAAGAATTAAAAAGTCCTGAAAAAAATATCAGGGTAGCTCTTCTAGGAAACCCTAACTCCGGTAAAACTTCAATATTTAACCTAGCTTCTGGGGCTCATGAGCATGTTGGCAATTATAGCGGTGTTACGGTAGACTCTAAAGAAGGAATTCTAAAACATAACGGATACAGATTCACTCTTGTTGACTTACCTGGTACCTACTCGTTATCTTCATACTCTCCAGAAGAGTTATATGCAAGAAAGTATATTACAAAAGATAAGCCTGATGTTATCGTCAATGTTGTATCAGCATCCACTCTAGAGAGAAATTTATATCTCACAACCGAACTGATTGATCTGGAGATTCCAATGGTTATCGCCCTAAACATGTATGATGAACTCGAAGAAAGTGGAAGACAGTTTGATCATGACAAATTCTCGAGATTAATTAAAATTCCTATTATTCCCACTGTTGGTAAAAGAGGAGAAGGAATTCCTCAACTTCTTGAAGAGCTAATTAAAATAAATAATGAAACAGAGCACGATTTCATTAAGATACCTTACGGTAGAGTATTAGAGAAATCAATTGGGGTTATGGAGCGAGAATTGAAAGATATATTTCAACCGCAAAGAGGAATGCCACTTAGACATGTTTGTATAAAACTACTTGAAGGTGATAAAGATATTATAAACCAGATAAAACGCCTACCGCAGAACGAGCATATTCTTGCACGAAATGAAAAAGAGCAAAACTATATTGAAAAGCTACTTAGAGAAGATCCTGAATCAGCTTTCACCAGTGCAAGATATGGTTTTATAGCAGGAGGACTTCAAGAGACTCTAACTGAAAAAACTCACTTTGCCGAGAAAACCAAACTAATAGATACAATTGTCACAAACAAGTATATTGGATTCCCAATTTTTTTCATTTTCATGTGGGTTATGTTTGAAGCAACATTCAGACTTGGCAACTATCCAATGGAGTGGATTGAGTGGATTGTTGCTTTGATAGGTAATTCTATAAGGAGCAACATGGCAGAAGGACCACTAAAAGACCTTATAGTTGATGGAATTATTGGTGGTGTAGGAGGTGTGATTGTATTCTTACCAAATATTGTGATTCTTTACCTCTTTATATCTTTTATGGAAGACTCTGGTTATATGGCGAGAGCTGCTTTTATAATGGATAAGTTGATGCATAAGATTGGTCTTCATGGCAAATCATTTATTCCGTTAATTATGGGTTTTGGATGTAATGTGCCTGCAATTATGGCTACCCGAACCATTGAAAGCCGTAGCAGCCGCATGATTACAATGCTCATTGTACCATTTATGTCATGTAGCGCACGACTGCCAGTATATATCTTACTAGCTGGAGCTTTTTTTCCAAATCATGCAAGTATAGCTCTCTTGGGATTATATGTTTTTGGAATATTAATAGCCTCTCTTACAGCTATACTATTTCGTAAAACACTTTTTAAAGAGGAAGATACACCTTTTGTTATGGAGCTTCCACCTTATCGCAGACCGACTGTAAAATCGATTGTCACACATATGTGGGACCGATCTAGTCAGTATCTAAAAAAAATGGGTGGTCCAATATTAATTGCATCAATTGTGATATGGTTTCTTGGATATTTTCCACGAGAAATAAGTTGGTCTGATGATATAAACAAGCAAGCATATCAAGTGGAGATGCAGCTTCAGAACAACGAAATAGATTTCGTTCAGTATCAGAGTATTCTTTCTGAGATTGAGCATATCAGAAATACAGAACATCAGGAGAACTCATATATAGGAAGAATCGGTAAACTTATGGAGCCTGTTATGCGTCCTTTGGGATTTGATTGGAAAACTTCGGTTAGTCTACTCTCGGGTATGGCAGCTAAGGAAATTGTTATAAGCACTATGGGAGTACTTTATACTGGTAATGGAGAAGATCAGCAATCTCTTCAAAACCGACTTGTTTCAGAAAGATACTCCGATGGCTCATATGTATTCACGCCTCTAGTGGTAATATCTCTACTTCTATTTGTGCTAATATATTTTCCATGTATAGCAACAGTTGTTGCAATAAAAGAAGAAGCCCACTCATGGAAATGGGCACTATTTAGCATGTTTTACTCTACAGGACTCGCTTGGTTGATAGCGCTAATAGCGTATCAAATAGGCAGTCTATTTATTTAAAAATTATGAACATACAACTAATTATAGTAGTCATTATTGGCATAGTAGTAAGTATAATTTTACTAAGAAGTATCTATAATTTCTTTTTTACTAAACGAGATTCATCTTTTTGCAGTGGTTGTAAAGGTTGTGAGCCAATAAAAAGAGATTAGATAAAAGAGAATATTATTTATCTTTTTCCTTTAATTTGATGTGACAAAACCATTG
>CAZSBA010000082.1:0-4896 GCA_964605035.1 uncultured Proteiniphilum sp.
AACTGGAGAAAAAATGATGATGGCTCGATACAATTAGTTGAATATATTGCAAAAAAAAATAAAGCAATAACAGCAGTTCTCTTTCAGGTTCCAAATCAACCTCTATTTGGAGATCTTACAGAGGATGAGATAATTTCACTTACATTTTATAACTTTAAACAAGACAAAGATTATAGCTGGCCACTTTTATTTCCTATGGTAAAGAGTGCTATAAAATCGATGGATGCTATTCAGGAATTTTCTGCTAAAGAACTACATCATGAGATAAATAGCTTTTTGGTATCGGGCGCTTCAAAACGAGGATGGACAACTTGGCTGACAGGGGCCAGCGATACAAGAGTGAAAGCCATTGCTCCAATGGTTATTGATATGCTAAATATGCCAGAAAGTATAGGCTATCATTTAGAGGCATGGGGAGAATATAGTCCTCAGATAAAAGATTATGTAGACCTGGGAGTTGCTCAGGACGTTAATACTGAGGAAGGGCAAGAGATTGTATCTATGGTTGATCCTTATTCATATCTTGATAAGCTTACTATGCCTAAGATTATATTTAATGGCACAAATGATGAATATTGGCCAGTTGATGTAATTAAATTCTATTTTAGCGATCTGCCAGGAGAGAATTACTTGCATTATGTGCCGAACGCGGGGCATGGTTTGGGTGATAAGAAACAGGCTATAAATGCTCTTAACTCTTTTTTCGCTGAAACCATCCTTGGAGGTGAATATTATGAGTGTTTGTGGGAATTTGAAGAAAGAGCCAAAGAGGTTATTGTGACAATTGATGTTTCGGAAGATGAATTGGATGGTGTTCATTTATGGACAGCATACTCGGATGATCGTGATTTTAGAGATAATGAGTTTAATTTCAAAGTTTTAGATATAATACCAACAGATAAAATAACTATTAGTGTAAATTATCCTGATTCGGGATATTGTGCATTTTATATCGATTTGTTGTATCCTAATCCTTTTGGAGAGATTTACTCTAAAAGTACGCGTGTTTTTGTAACTGATACCGATGAGGTTTTGTAATGTGTTTATAACTAAATACATGTGTTGATGACATTAAATTATTAATAGTATGAAACAAAAAATTATCTATGTCTTAACAACAGTGCTAATGTTGAGCTGTTTGTTTAGCGCATGCGATGAACAGGATAATGAGCTTGAATTTCCATTTTCGGTTGAAATATCTTACAGTGTTGATTCAAAACAGGTAGCTTTTTCGGCATTAACACATAGTGCAGTTAGCTGGAATTGGGACTTTGGAGATGGGAATAGCAGTACGGACCAAAATCCTGTGCATATTTATGATGAAGGGGGTTACTACGTATCTAAGCTAACTGCAACAGATAAAGATGGGAATACAATTACTAAAGAAGTTAAGTTGGCAATTGAGCTTACTCCTTATGCTCTACTTACAGGAGATCATACGATAGAGGGATATAATGGTAAGACATGGAAGTTAACAGCTTCTCACTCAGTAAATGATATTTTGGCGAATTCAGATGCTACATTCTCTCTTCTGGATGAAGATATTGAGTTTCTACCAACTGGAGCGTTTGATATGTATTTGGGTTTACCCGAAGCTTATAATGATGAATTTACATTTTATTATAATGGTGATTATAGACAAAACACTACAGATGGAACCTCATTTGGAGGAATTGCTTTTGCTATGATTTATCAGCAATTGGGATTAACTTCGATAACTAAAACAGGAGGTGAGGCGGTGTTTGGGGCTGATGTTTTTGCTTTGACCACATTTACACCCGATGAAAATGCAACATTTGTGCTAACTGAAAATGAGGATTTCGTAATTCCTACTATACCTGATTTCGCCACAAGTGTATTATCATCGGGGATTCCGGTTGTTACATATCCCGGAGTTATGACTTTAGATTTTTCAGGTACATCGGCATTTGTTGGTATAAGAGATTTTCATAGAAAAGTTATTGTACAACAAATAACAGATAGTTCGATGAGATTGGCCATGTTTCTTACTTTAAGCCCTGCCGCTATCATGAGTCAGGATCCATTAATTGCTTTAAGTACAACTGCTGTAATACTTACATTCTCTGTAGTTAATTAACCGAATCAAAAAGTATGGATATGAAACGACAATATTCAGTAAAAATATCAACTAAATATTTATTATTCATTTTTATATCAGTTTTCTTTATTGGTGTAAACGTAAGAATAATTGCAGATACGAGTAATTCGTCGGTTGTGTTAAAAGAGATTGCCGATATTAAAAGTATAGAACAGAGTAGTGTTAGGGTTACAGGAACTGTAACTTCGGCAACTGATGGTTCTGCACTTCCCGGATTAAGTATAGTTGTAAAAGGTTCAACACGAGGAACGGTAACCGACCTGGAAGGAAGGTACACACTTGATGCTCCACAAAATGGGATATTAATTTTTTCTTATCTTGGTTACAGATCAGTAGAAATATCAATTGGTGGCAGGAGTGTGATAAATATTAGTATGGAAGAGGATATTGAAACACTTGATGAGTTGGTTGTTACGGCTTTAGGTATTAAGCGTGAAGAAAAATCGCTTGGATATTCTGTAAGTAGAGTAACAGGTGAAGAAATGACAAGGGTAGCCCAGGAAAATATTCTGAACTCAATAGCCGGAAAGGTCTCGGGAGTATCTATTAGTTCAACCGGTGGAGCCGGTTCATCGGTAAGTATGGTTATAAGAGGAGCAACCTCTTTAAGCACAGATAATCAACCTCTTTTTGTTGTAGATGGTGTGCCGATGTCTAATACGGTTAATAATATTGGTGGATTTGGAGCAGATAACAGAGTGGATTATGGTAATGCAATTGCCGATTTAGATCCTGAAACAATAGAAAGTATATCAATTCTAAAAGGACCTAGTGCAGCAGCATTATATGGATCGAGAGCAGGTAATGGGGTTGTTTTAATATCAACTAAAAAAGCTGCTCAATTGGAAAGTATGAAGGTTACTGTTTCATCCAATACCGTATTTGATTTTCCTGCATATTTTTTGAATTATCAATCGCAGTTTTCTGAAGGGTTTTTCTCGTACAGACCAGAAAATGTAGGTGGTATTTTACCACCCATTATTCCTGGTGATAATACTGGAGCAGGCCCTGAGAATGATAAGGGATACTGGGCAGTGCAGTGGCACTCACCACTTGATGCAAATGGAAAGCCCGTGCCAATTGAGCTTAAATCGTATCCTAACAACATTAAGAATTTCATTAACAACTTTGGACTTACCACCAATAATAGCGCCACAATAGCAAATAGCAGCAGGATTATAAATTATAGACTTGGATTGTCGAACATGACGCATATGGGTTTAATACCCAACTCTGATTTAAAAAGGAATAGTATTACTCTGGCAGCTACTTCGAGGATGAACGATAACTTTTCGGTTAGTACAGATTTAAATTTTACTAATACATGGGCAGACAACAGGCCCGCAACAAATAGAGGAACTAACCCTCTGCAATGGGTGTATGCACATCCATCTAACATTGATATTCGTTTGTTGGAAGACTATGGTTCTGGAAATAATATTAAAAGAGTATCGGGTAATCACGAAAACCCTTATTATTTGGCGTATGATGTAAATAATAGTTTTAACCGCTATCGTGTATATGGAGTGGTTTCGGCAAATTGGGACATATCACCCAAGTTTAGCTTAAGAGGTAGAATATCTATTAATAAAACTGATGATATTAGAGAAACCAAAATGGCTCCCGGCTATACTAGCGAACCCAATAATGGTGCATACGGTATTTGGAGTGGTAAGAATTTTGAGAGGAATATTGACGCACTTGCCACTTATAATGATACATGGAATGATTTCCAACTAACCACATCTGTTGGAGGTAATATGCTTTATTCTCAATCATCGAGTATAAGTAACTCATCTAAGACAGGAGCTGGTTTAATAGTTCCGAATGTGTTTACTATTCAGAATATCAATTCAAGTGCCCTTGAGTATAGTAATTATAGATATGAAAAGGGTATAAACAGTTTATATGCAATGGCTAATGTTGGTTGGAGAGATATGTTGTATCTAGACATCACAGCACGTAACGATTGGTCGAGTACGCTACCTTCTGAAAATAGATCATATTTTTATCCCTCTACTTCGTTGAGCTTACTGTTGAATGAGATGATTGATATGGGTAATTATGTTGATTTGTTTAAAATAAGAAGTGGATGGGCTCAAGTTGGTAATGATACTTCTCCATACAGGTTATATGCAACTTATCAGGATGCCGGACAATGGGGAGATGCAATAAGATTAGCTAAACAGAGTGGATTATTAAGTCCCAATTTACTACCAGAAGAAGCAACTTCTTTTGAAATAGGAGGGGAATTAAAACTATTTAAAAACAGATTCCGTTTGGATGGTACATATTATGTTGTTGATAATAGAAATCAAATTTTAAGTGTGCCATTAGCATCATCAACAGGCTTTAGTAGTACTCAGATTAATGCCGGACTATTACAAAGTAAAGGTGTTGAATTGTTATTGGGTATAACACCAGTTAGTACAAAAGATTGGAAATGGGACTTAGATTTTAACTTTACGAAGAGCGATACATGGATTATGGAGCTTTCGGAAGAGGTGGAATTTATTGAGTTTTGGGACCAGGCACGTGTAAAAAACATTGGGTATGTAAAAAACAGTGAATTAGGAAGAGATGGTAAAGTAGGAAACCTATATTCACGCAAGGTGATGAGGGTTACTGACAAAAGCTCTGAGTATTTTGGATTTCCAATTCTGAGTACAGGTGTTGAAGTGGAGTGGCAAGGTGAGGAAGATTATTCACTTGTGGGTAATTATAATCCTGATTTTGTAATGGGACTACAATCATCACTAACTTTTAAGAACTTTACT
>CAZSBA010000082.1:4996-8676 GCA_964605035.1 uncultured Proteiniphilum sp.
GGTGTAATTGGTCACCATGATGAAAATGGCAACTTTATTTTAGAGAAAGAAAATCTTGGCAATGAAGGTACAACGTTTGTTCCTTATGTGTTGAGCTATCCTTGGGATACAGGTCAGACAAACATGTTTGATGCCGATTACATTAAGTTACGCGAAATCTCGATAAGTTATAGAGCTCCAAATAGTTTCACAGAAAAGTTAGGCATAGATAATTTACAACTATCAATATATAGTCGTAATATAATGTTATGGGCAAAAGATTCTGATCTTAGAGTAGACCCTGAAAGAGCTTTTCAGGCTGAGACTGGAAGATTTTTACAAGGAGTTGAGCGTTATAATGTAGACCCATGGGTTATACCTTTTGGTTTTAAGATTGATTTCACATTCTGAAAAAAAATAACATTATGATAAAGTTAAAATATAAATCTATAGTCCTCATTTCATCAATTATAATATCACTATTTAGCGGATGTAAAGATTTGGATGATTTGAATATTAATCCAAATGGTGTAGACCCTGAAATAGCAGATTTGAACCTTCTATTGCCAACAATTCAGGTTGGAATTGGTCAAACAGTTGTAAATCTTGGATTCGGAGATTTGGCTGGTGTAATGCAACATACTCAGCTTGATGGTTGGTTCACATCGCATAATAGTTACGAATGGGACAATCTTAGTCAAGGCTGGTCGGGTTACTACGGCATTCTGAGAAATAATGAAGAGTATTATAATAAAGCTGTTGAGGGAGAATATGAATTCCATCAAGGAGTTGCATTAATAATGAGAGCATATGTTTTTGGGCTCATAACAGATCTTTGGGGAGACGCTCCCTATTCAGATGCTCTAATGGCAGAAGAAGGTGATGAGTATTTTAAGCCGGTTTTTGATACTCAAGAGGATATATATATGGGAATACTAGATGACTTGGAAGATGCTAATACACTGCTTTCTAAATCTAACAATGAGTATGAAAATATAAAACCAGATCAAGACCTGATATATGGTGGAGATGTAGCAAAATGGCGTAAGTTTGCAAACTCTCTGGCATTAAGATATTATATGCGTTTATCAGTTAAAGTTCCGAATATTGCAGAAGAGGGAATTAGAAAAATAACTTCCAATCCTAACAATTATCCAATAATTTCGCAAGCTTCTGATGATGCAAAAATTGGATATGTAGGAACATCTCAGTCTGATTCATGGCCAAGCTCTATGGAATTTAACCCCGATCCGAGTGGAACATATATGCGCCGTAAAATGTGTTCAACGTTAGTTGAATCGTTATTGAATTTCAACGATCCACGACTAGGTGTTTGGGCCAGTAAGATAGAGACTCCATTAGTACTTGTTAGCGGTTCAGGTATCGATCGTATTGTTGATGGTAAAAGAGAAATTTCACAGGATATAGTGGATAGTTATGAGTTAGCTTTTGATTTAGAAATAGATTTTCACGACGAGTATGTTGGTATACCACCGGCTATATTCACTCCACAGGCTTACAATCTTACACCCGATTTGGGTCAAGGTACTTTTAATCCGCATTGTTCACAATTAAATGATATATATAAATTGAGTAGTCACGAGCTGTTGCAAATGAGATTAATGTCTGCTTCAGAAGTACACTTGATTCTTTCTGAAGCCTCTTTATACGGGTGGTCAACCGATACTCCCGAAGAGCATTATAGTGAGGGTATAAATCAATCATTTAAAGCATGGGGTGTGAATGCCGATATTGAAGTTTATTTAGAAGATGCACCATACACTGGTTTAGAATCGATAATAGAGCAAAAATGGATTGCAAGTTGGACAGCTGCTGCTGAGGCGTGGTTTGATTGGAGAAGAACCGGTTATCCTGATTTAAAACCAGGTGATGCTGTTAAGAGAAATGCCCTTCCAATAAGGTTTTACTATCATTTAGATGACGAGATTTCTAAGAATACAGAAAATGCTGAGGCTGCCATTAATCGCTTAGAAGCTACATCATTTAAAGGTAGCGATGTTAGCAACAACAGTGCCTGGTCTAAAATATGGGTACTACAAGGTACTGGAAATCCATATTAATTAATACTTGCTATAGAAAAATTGATTAATTACTATAAATGAAGGTTCTAAAGATTATTGGGATTGTAATTATATCACAAATTATAATTCTGTTTTTAATTGGATTTATAAATTTGCGTGATACGCATCCTGGCTATGAAGTTGATATTAAAGTAGAAAATAGTAAACCTGGAGCAATTTATGCCGGGTTTTCTGCATTATCTATTACACCACAATATTTTGAGCCATGGAGCGACGTTGATAATAATGGTAAGTATGAACCAAGAAAAGGTGATACATATGAAGACTTAAACGGCAATGGTAAATTTGATACTTACTGGATAGCAGGATTTAGCCTTAAGGCAGCTGCAAAAGGTATACACGATGATTTATGGGCTAGAACAATGATTATAGATGATGGCAACAGTCGACTGGCGCTAGTTGCTGTTGATGTAATAGGAATATTCCACCCAATGGTAATTGATATTAGGGAAATGATTCCATCTGAAATTGGTATTACCTATTTAGTTATAACATCTACTCATACGCATGCTGGACCTGATCTGTTGGGACTATGGGGTAACTCTG
Source organism: uncultured Proteiniphilum sp. (assembly GCA_964605035.1). Taxonomy (GTDB): domain Bacteria; phylum Bacteroidota; class Bacteroidia; order Bacteroidales; family Dysgonomonadaceae; genus Proteiniphilum. Next base: position 7,624 of record CAZSBA010000082.1, read on the forward strand.
TAATAAAAAGTGGAGTTAATAAAGAATGGAAAGAATATGTAAAAAAGCGTATAGTTGAATCAGTTATAGCAGCAGCTGAATCAATAAGACCGGTGAGTTTACGATTCACTCAGAATTTGAATGAAGGGCTTGTCACCCTTACAGATACACGAGAACCTTATGTCTTTGATGAAGGAATAAGAATAATAGAAGCTGTAGATGCCGAAACATCGCAAACCATTGGTACAGTTATTCAGTGGGCTAATCACCCTGAGACATTATGGAGTAAAAACCTTCATATTTCATCCGATTTTCCTCACTTTATAAGAGAAAGAGTTGAGAACGGTGTATATAATGGAGATAGCTTAGTTAGAGAAGGAGTTGGAGGAGTCGCCATATATGTGAATGGAGCTGTTGGTGGATTGATAACAACGCATTCTTCAACAGGAGTAAAGGACCCATTTGCCGATACGGTATATGTAAAACCTTCTATTGATAAGATGCGTGCTCAAGGGGATACACTGGGTCTTATTATTTTACGTACTATGAGAGATGAGTTTGTAGAAATTGACAAAGGCTCAATTAATCTTGTTGCAAAAACTATTGAACTGCCATTAAAAAACAAACTATTCTTTGCCGCTTCTGCAATGGGGAAAATAGAAGCTGGGATGTGCGGTTGGATGAAAAAACGTAGCGAGATTACTGCATGGAGTATAGGTCCTGCAAGTTTTATAACATTCCCCGGAGAGTTGTATCCTGAAATATTGAATGGAGGTATTGTTGCATTGCCCGGAAGAGATTTTGAAATAGAGTCAATAGAAACACCTCCCCTGCGTGATAAAATGCAAGGTGAATTTCGATTTGGTATAGGACTTGCAAATGATGAGATAGGTTATATAATTCCAAAAAGCCAATGGGATGTTAAAGCACCATACATATATCGTGATAAGCCATATTATGGTGAAGTAAACTCTATAGGTTCGGAGACAGCTCCTCTTTTATATGAAGAACTTACTAATATATTACAGTGGTTACAAAAAAATCCATAATTGTTAAGAAAAATATTTCTCATGA
>CAZSBA010000083.1:0-8374 GCA_964605035.1 uncultured Proteiniphilum sp.
TAGTTTTTATTCTTTTTTAATCTCCCAAAGGTTGCTTTTAAATTGAGATTCTTATCCTCATCCTGTGCTTTAGGCATTTTAGTTAGTAGTATCATTATTAAAAGCAAAAGCATAATAACCCCCAAAATCAGATAGGCAGTAGTCACTGCGTTTAACTCACTAAATTGAATGGAGTTGAGCTCTGAGGGTGTTAGAGAAACCCTTTCGTTTGCAGTCATAGTATTAAGTTGCGACAAAACGAAAATCTGACTTACAAGTACACCTGTAAGAGCTCCGAAAGGATTAAATGATTGTGAGAAGTTTAATCTGCGTGTTGCTGTTTTAGGATCACCAAGAGAATAAACATATGCATTGGTTGAGGTTTCGAGAACCGACAATCCTGCAAATAAAACAAAAATAGCAAATAGGTAGGTTGCAAAACTTAGAGGCGAACTTACGGCATTAGCCTGCATTGCTGGATAAAAAAGGGAAGTACCTAAAACACAAAGTCCTAGTCCTAATAGCACTCCTGACTTATATGTATATTTTTTAATAAATATTGCACCTGGAAGTGCTATTAACCCATACCCCAAGAGATAGCAAACTACCTGGATCCATGCAGTTTGACTGTCGGTCAGACTCATTATTCGTTTAAATGCAGCTAACATTGTGTCTGTCATATTATTTGGAACTGCCCAAATAAAAAACAGTGATGTAAGTAGGATAAATGGTAATACTATACCACTAGGTACAAGCCGATGTTTTTCTTTGTTATTGCTCATGTTTGTTATTTCTAGATTTATTTATGTTATCTTAGATTTACTGAAGAATATATACAGTTTTTTCCTAATATTATTCAGAAAACAGTTTTCACTTTTTGTAAACTTACACCTAATAATTCTTCGGCAATAGGAGAGAGAGCTGCTTCTTCTCCCACGAAATGAAAAACATTATGGTTATGCGAAAATGATTGATTGGGATCTAAAAACGCTGCCGGTGAACTACTTTCAAGTTCTAGGAAAGGTCCCATGATACTTCCATCTTCTAAGGGACCATCATTGTATGCGTTTAGCACATCTCCAACCAGAGGAGCACTTTTAGGATCCCATTCTTGATTTAGGTAGACAGCATCTGGGTGTACATCAAATGTTACAATTGTAAGTCTTTTAGAAATGGGATCATAGTTACCTGCTAACCCTTTTGTTCTGAGAGCATTCATACCAAGTTTGCCTCTTGAGTTTCCATCTGTTTTAAAGTATAAAACACCTTTATCGTCAATTAGTCTTTCTTCGGGAATCTCTCCAAAATAATCAGATTTAACAATTTCTCCCATTTTTTCTAGATCACCTTCGTTATAAGGAATTACTGTAACTGCTGAATCTGAAGGATTATACATATCAAGCATCCATATACAAACAGTGCCTGTTTCAGTGTCCCAGTTAAAATCATTATTATTGGTAATTATATTAAGTGTTGAGTAAGCAACAGTAGCCACGTCATTGGGAAAATTAATATTAAGCTTGTTTTTTATATCATCTTCTGTTAGTAGAGTAATAGTACGCTCAACCGATAAATCTAGTTGAGTTCCTATATAGTTATCTAATACCATATCCTTGGTAAAAGTTGCTTCTCTATTACTTGCACTTTTAACAGCCCATTCTTCTATATCTATAGCTTTTGGCGTATGCCAATTATCATATATCTGTTCTTTTTCTGGTTTAAAAAAGATAGAATAGCCACCTCCTTCAGGACCTAGCCAAAAACGATTCTCTCCACCAAAACCATTCATATGTTCGTCTACAACTCCTGCATCGAAGAAATTATAATTAACAAATCCATGACTATTCCCCTCTAATCCTTTTGCAGTGGATGTAAACACTTTTGCCTGGTATTTAGCAGAAAGTATAATCTGAGATTGCTCATTATCTGATTTGAGCAATATAATACTATCTTTTTCTGATAGATAATTCAAATCATATCCGAATGTTCCTTTTTCATAGTTATTTCTCATTGTTTCTGATGTTTTTCTATTGCCGGTACAAGATATCATAAAGACACCAATTATTACGGCAGCAATTATACAATAAAAATTTCTTGTTTTCATATCACTATTTATTTTAGTTTTCCAAACTTATCAAGTATTCTGTTATAGGCCTCAGCAGCTGCCCCATTACCCCAGTCGTAGATAGTAAACTCACCCATTCCTTCACCTTCTGGACTAGTTCTACCTCCATGTCCATAATTTTCCATCATAAAACCATAATCTTCTTTGTCGAAGAAAGGATAAACCTTCTCCCACAGTTTCTTTGTTCCAGGATTATCGGGACTATACATCATAACAAATGATGCTTTAAGAGCAGCATGACCTCTCTCGTAATATTCTCTCATATCTAGCATTTTACCATATTGAAGTATAAGTTCAGAAAATAAACTTTGTCTGGAATCATTCCATTCCGCATCAGCGTTGAGTACACCAAATCCTCCAAGAACATTAACATACATATAGGGCGGTTGCCACGATGCCTGGGTCATCAACATCTCATCTAAAGTTCTCTGTCCAAATTTTAAATATTTCTCTTCGCCTGTAAGTTTATAGCTCTCTAAAAGAGCCTCTGCTGTCCAGAACATAGAGAAGTTGTTATGCTTATACATATTGTTTCTATTTACTTTTTTTCCGACTAAAAAGTCCGATCCGTAACGAGAGCAAGACCAATATGTTTCGAAATCTTCCCAGCGACCTGTGGGTATAATCTCTTTTATAACTACATCCATTGCCTTTATGGCTGAGTCACGATACTTTTTCTCTTTAGTAAGCTCATAAAGCTTTAAGAGTAAAGTAACCGACATAGATGTTTCAGGAGATCTGTTTAAATGATCCATAGGTTGTAAGGTGTTAACATCCAACCACCCAGGGAAGAATCCCTCATCAGACTGTATCTCTATAAGTGAGTTTGCATATTCTTTTACATACTCAATTAACCTTTCATCTTTCTCCAACTCATCATACCATCTAAGCATAAGAAGACCTGTCCAACTCATATCTAGTAAATGAAAAGGAGATTCTACAGGATTCCACGTATAAGGATTACGGTTAGAATTACCCCAGTAATGAGTATCCCATCCACAACTTCTGTTATATTTTACACCATCAACCTCAACTTGATGCATTTCTGTTCCTATAAGCCCATAAAAGAAACCATTCTTTTTGGGATAAGACAATGCAAGTTCTTTAGTTAGTATTGCTTTTTGCAAAAGATTGTCATTTCCAGTACGCCTTGCATAACGAAACAACCCACTAGCTGAACGAAGTGAACTAAACCATGCTTGATTCCAGACAGATCTGAATTCACGCTCATTTATTTCTCCCGGATAGTTAGGACTTTGTGTGACATTGACTATAAAAACGGGAGATCCTACCTTTTTACCATTCAACTCAAACTCCTGCCAAACACTTTCAGACCAACTATTAAATGCCCAATTATAAGTATGCTCAACATATCTCTCTAAATCTTCATCAAGAGGATTTCCAGACTTATACAAGTCGCGACCCCAATTGCTCCAAAGAAAACTTAATGCCTTTCTAAAAGGATTATTTATTGATTTTTTATCCTTATATTGTAGTAAATAAAATCCTATTTCAATTTCTCCTTTAGGATATACTGCATCAAGTTCGCGTTTAAAAAGTATATGATTGTCAACGCTACTTTTACTCATTCCGAGTACAAGTTTGTTAATTTCAGCATCCAGATCCATATACCATCTTACAGGAGTATCTTTTCCAAGTATGTCAAGATCAGGTATTAACATAAACATCTTACTATTATCTGAAACTATCAGTGCGGGAGAACGAAATACATGTTGATCTATAATATGATTATCTGTTGGAGTTAAATGAGGTGCCCAATGATAATCTGGTTTGAAGTTGGGAGTAACTACAACTTGCCAATCGTCTTGAATTACCTCTTTTTTTAGAGAAAAAGTAATCTTTACATGAATTGTATTAGCATCTACCACCTTTACAGAACTTACTCCCCTACTCCCTCCTAAAAAATCATATTGGATTTGCTTCACAATATTATCAAATGAAGCAGGCACATCAATATTCTGCATAATCGCATGTGATTTTTTATTGATATTTAGTGCAAATAATGGAGTGTGTGACGCAAATAAAGCAATGAAAACTGCACAACAAACCACTAAAATATTAAGTTTTGTAATATTGTTTTCGTTCATAATAACTCATAGCTAATAAATATAATATCGATAAAAAATTCTAAACCTCAGAAATCAATTTTATTCAATTCTTTCTAATGTGATTAATGTGAGTTCAAAAAGGTTTGCATCTCCATTATCTTGAACATGAACGGTTATAGAATTTGTTTGTGATGTTAATTGAATATCACCCACATATACATTTTCTGTGTATGAATCTTTACTTGCTTTAGTAGATATCCATTCTGTTAGCCTATTTTGTCGTTGCCATATTTGAAAATCAGCTCCTTTAGGGCTTTCATGGTAATTCAACATTACCTTATATTTACCTTCCGGAACATCGCTTAGCATAATCCTTACGGCTCCTTTACCAAAAGATGTCATAGCAAGACCTCTTCCAAAAATAACCTGTATACCTCTCTCTAATGTGATTTCCATTAACTGGGGGAAGAATGTATGTCGTTTGGGCATATAAACCTCTCTGAGATCTTCTGTAGGCTCCATACGACCTTTTAGAGGTTCAGAACCGTAGTAAAACGCAACAGTAGCATAATCTACAGGAAAGTCATTCCCTACTTCACCATGCTCCATTCCATGATAAATTTCTTTTTCAAAAGGCATTTTATCAGACAAGAAAAAACGATATGCACCGGTTCGTCCCATAGGAAGAGAATAATCTAGAGAACCATGTATAGGCATACTAATTCCTCTGTCCCAACGATCAAGTATAGCATACCATCCGCCATTGTAATAATCCTCAGAACCAGTACCATGAAGTAGCATTTTTCCATCAACATAAGTTGAATCGTCTCCTTCCCAGAAAAGAGTCATTCCAGGGCGTAAACCTTGTGCATGATGCACAGTTCCTACATAGTGACCTTTTCCTTTTGTATCAAGAAAGGTATAAAATTCACCTATATCAGGTATTTCACGTCTCCAAACAGTATAAAGTTTACCTTCATCTATTGCATTGCGACTGTTGTTGTTATAATAAACCTTTGATGATACTGTTATGGGATTCTGCTGAACTCCTTCTCGCTTTTTATAGATAAGCTTCATTTCAGCAGAACTATCGTATGGCATTGGAAGATAACTATAGTTAATAGTGCCATGACGACCCATCACTATACTTCGCATTGCAGGCTTTCCAAAAGCATATCCAAAGTAATCAGCTACCGGAGAATAGATTGCCTCTACATCTTCATTATCCCATTTCGCGGATAGTATTACGTCTTTATTTAATCCCTCAAAAGATGTGCCACCATCAATATCAAAGCCTACTATGCGACCTCCTTGAGCTGATTCGAAGAATGTGACCTCCTCTCCGGGCTGAATTAAAAAAGTCTTTTCCTGGCTCTTTATATCAGAAGAAATGCCGCTTGTATAATTACTTACAGTTGGAGAAATATCAGACCATAAAACATTAACTTCAGACAGCAACTGTTTATCTCGTTCATTAAAATGGCCAGTCCAGCTTTCAACGTTAACTCCTGGCATATGACGATACTGTATTTGATGAAACATTATATGATCTCCTTCAAATACTATTTTTAACGATTTATTAAATGGAATTGGAATATATGAATAATAACCCCCTATCTCGTTACCTACTACAGGCTTTGTAAATGGATAAACTTCACCAGAAAATAAATCCATAAATTTAATTCTCAATCTCGGGGTATTTTCTCCATCGAAATAGAATGCAAGCGTATCTTCAGTTGGTGTGGGAGTCCAAAATCTGTTAAGCACTCCAGGACCTTCAAACTCAGCTAATACCAGATGACCATCTTCTTTCCTTGTATATGAGTATTTTCCAGAAAAGCCATCATCATTACCGTGTGTTCTGTCCCAGCTAGACTCCTGTTCAATTAATTGATTATGCCTGTACATGGGTAATTGATCAACTCTTTTTAGCTGCTCTACTTCATCGGCCCAGCGATAAATATCTGATTGACTTTTTGCCTGAAAAAGAGTAAAAAATAATATCGTTACTAATAAAAATCTCACTGAAATACTTTTCATACTTTACATCCTTTTTGTTTATAAACAGTTACACTTCTATGTTACAAACATAATTAATAAATATTTAGTGTTACTTAAAATTATGAAATTTCTCTGTTAATTGTTTTTCATGGTATAGACTGATAAATACTTATTACTAAAAAATGAAATACTATTTAATTCATTTCTAAATCTTCCCATGATGGAAATGTTGGGAAATTTGCGTGTGGCTCTGATTGATACCAAAAAACAACTGAAGATATATCAGACTGTTGTGGTAAATATCTGTGTCCATGACGCCATCCTAAATCTTGAATAGTAACTCTAAGATCTTTTTTAAATCTGATAGGATCCATCACATGCCATCGATACATACCAAATCTCTGTCCGGCTTTATATGTTTGCTCTGGTGGTAATACCTGCACTAAGCCTGAATAGGGAGTTGTGTATGTTACATATTTGCCATTCCTGTCGAAATTATATGAGCCTAGAAAATAATCTTCAGTTCCTGTTCCAATTATTGTAGGAAACTGCTTATCTCCATCCATAAAAAACTTAATTTCACCTTCGCCCCACCAACCATTATTGTTTACTTGCCAAGCCATATATACTCCTACATAGTGACCTTCTCCTTTTATGCCATCAACAATAGTATAATCAGAGGTTTCATTAACTTTTGTACGACGATATTGTGCATGAAAATAAGCTGCATCATCTGGTACATCAGTTAAAGTATAATCTACTTGGTAATATAGATTCATTGGTTCAGAATCATTTATATTTGTCATAGTTATACGCGCCTTCTTTCTGAAAGGCATTACCCAATAGCTATTGAAAGCACTACCGGGATTTACTGTTACAGGTAGTGAATTAATAGGTGAATACTCATTCCAACCCATACCAAAGAAATGTCCCACTGGTGCTTCAACAGACGGCTCAGTTTCATCATCCCAATAAATTCTTATTATTGAGAATCGCCAGTTTCCAGTGGGTGTCATCCAAATGTGCTGAATAGCTCCAGGACCATCAATTTCTGCCATAGTAAATGTCTCACCAGGCTCAATTGTTACAAACGGGTTTACTTTCCATCCCTGACCTAGATCACGAGAAGGAACAGTTGCATTAGCTGTGTTTCTTGGAGCATTTGCATCAGGAATTGCCATTCCTCCTTTACCCTTTTCGCCTGTAAAGTTCTCTGGGCTAATTGATCTTGTTTCTGCATTTGATAAACGATGCAGATTACCCATATTCATCTCTAATCCTGAAAAGGATCGATTCTGAGCTATTGCTCCAAATGAAAAAATAACGATCAATACCGTAAATAAGCCTGATTTTAATCTCATAGTTTCTTAATTTTAATTTATAATTATTATTCACTTTTCTTTTTTTGAGTTTACCTGATATTTGCAACTACTAGTTTCATTAAATACACATTGTATGGCAACCACATAGACATAGTAAAATAGAGCGTTTCACTATCCGCAGATAATGGATGAAAATAAGAGCCATAAAGTTGTGCATACTCCCCTCCTGATGCTATTTCGTATGGTTGACTCCACGGACCTGTAATATCTTCAGCAGTACGTAATGTGATATTATATCTTGGTCCGTTGAAATATGCTATAATCCAAAGATCCAGCTTGGTGTTATAAATAAACGAAAGTTCTCCTACCTCGTCGTCTATTATTACTGTTGCACTATTTTCATTTCCTTTACTCCAAGTTTTAGTCTGTCCGTTCCAATACTCATACTGATTTCTGTTTTCTATATCCACTTCACGAAATCTGCCCAAAGATGCTTTACTAGAACGTCCTGTTTGGGTACCAATCATATACACATAGCCATCTTTCTTAAAGTAACCTACTTGTCCGAATGGACTATCTGAAGAGAATCTTACATGATCAAGCTTTGACCAGTTGCTCCCATTATCAGTTGATTTGTACATTCCCGAATAATTTGTTGTCCAGGTATCCCAATTCATCATATTAAAATAGTGCACATAATCTGCACCGTTAGCTCTAATTGCAGCAGTGGGTATAGAAGTAATGTCTGTAGCTGTTTTAGGACTATAAATTATCTCTCTTGCATTGCCGTTAGCATCTTCTAACATGCTATTTATTTTTAACCCATCCTCCAGATTAGTATCATTTGAGAACGCAAGCACATTACTCTTCCAACTACC
>CAZSBA010000084.1:0-5598 GCA_964605035.1 uncultured Proteiniphilum sp.
CCTTCTGCTATTTTACGTAATATACGTCGCATTATCTTTCCTGATCGTGTTTTGGGTAACCCTGTAACAAATTGAATTTTATCTAGCTTTGCAATTGGTCCAATCTGATCAGAGATAAGCTGATTAATTTCTTTTATTAGATTATTACGGTCACGCCATAAACCTACTTCTTTAAGTACAACATATCCATACAACGCATTTCCTTTTATATTATGAGGGAAACCAACAACTGCACTCTCGGCAACTGTCTGGTGCTCGTTTATAGCATCTTCTATGGGTGCTGTGCCTAAATTATGTCCTGAAACAATTATAACATCATCAACTCTACCGGTTATCCTGTAATAACCAACTTCATCTCGCAAGGCACCGTCACCTGAGAAATATTTCCCTGGAAATTTTGTGAAATATGTGTCAATGTAACGTTGATGATCGCCCCAAATAGTTCGGGCAATACCGGGCCATGGATATTCAATGCAAAGACTACCAGTTTTCTGATTCACCTCAATCTCATTTCTTAGTTCATCCATTAATACTGGCTTGATGCCGGGAAAAGGAAGAGACGCATAAGTTGGTTTTGTTGGTGTCACAAATGGAATAGCCGAAATGACTATTCCGCCTGTTTCGGTTTGCCACCATGTATCAACTAGTGGGCATCGCTTGTTTCCAACATGGTCGTTATACCAATGCCATGCCTCCTCATTTATTGGTTCTCCAACCGAGCCTATAACTTTCAGCGTATCAAGTCTGAATTTCTGTATAAACTCAATTCTTTCTTTTGCAAGTGAACGAATTGCAGTGGGAGCTGTATAAAATTGATTTACTTTATGCTTTTGAATTACCTCCCAAAATCTACTATATGTTGGATATGAAGGTATACCCTCAAACAATACTGTAGTTGCTCCATTCAATAGAGGTCCGTAAAGTGTATAAGAATGACCTGTAACCCAACCAATATCTGCAGTGCACCAATATACATCGTCAGAGATATAGTTAAATACATTTTTAAAAGTATAGGCAGTATAAACCATATAACCCGCAGTTGTATGCACCATCCCTTTTGGCTTTCCTGTAGATCCTGAAGTATATAATATAAAAAGAGGATCCTCTGCATCCATAATCTCGGCCTTACTTGTAGTTTCAGACTTTTCTAAGAGCGGTTGAAGCCAAATGTCACGTCCCTCTTGCAAACTTACCTCTTCGTTTGTTCTTTTTACTACCAATACCCTCTCAACACATGGGCTTTTAGTAAGAGCCTCATCAACGATACCTTTCAGATTGATAGTCTTTGCTCCTCTATATCCCCCATCAGCTGTAATCACTAGCTTACATTCACAATCATTTATACGAGTAGAAAGTGCGTTGGATGAAAAACCTGCAAATACAACGCTATGTATAGCACCAATTCTAGCACATGCTAGCATGCTATAAGCAAGCTCAGGAATCATTGGAAGATAAATACAAACCCTGTCACCCTTTTTTACTCCTTGATCTCTAAGTACATTGGCCATAGCAGACACTTCTTTATAAAGCTCATTATAGGTTATATATTTTGAAGATTCTTCAGGGTTGTTGGGTTCAAAAATTATAGCGGTTTTATCTCCTTTGTTAGCCAGGTGTCTGTCAATACAATTCTTAGTAATATTCACTTTAGCATTTTTATACCATTCAAACTCCGCTTTCTGCATATCAAACTCAACCACCTTATCCCATTTCTGGTACCAGGTAAAATTATTTTCAGCGATCTCTCCCCAAAACTTTTTTGGCTTTCTTATTGATTTACGATATACTTTAAAGTACTGCTCTAAAGACTCTATTGAATAGTTACTCATTGCTAATCAAATTTATTTGTTTTTTGCATTAATGCTAATTAATTTAACATAGGTTTAATTTGAACATACATAAGAGATAAAAAGTTTGATTTAAGTAAACAAAAAAATAGCGGTCAGTTTTATAATCTGCCGCTATTTCATGAATGTTCTATAAAGATTGTGTTATTTAATCGAACATTTTTTTAAACTTATTAAACACCTTTTTTTTGGCTGTAGTTGATGGTGCAAAGTTGTCTGACTTGTCTAACTCTTCCAGAGATTTACGCTCTTTACTTGAAAGATTTTCTGGAACATAAACATTTATGTGGATCAACTGGTCGCCTTTTCCATATCCATTTACTGATGGGAGTCCTTTATTCCGAAGTCTTAATACCTTACCTGGTTGTGTACCCGGATCTATTTTTACCTTAGCCATTCCATCTATTGTTGGAACTTCCACAGAACCACCTAGAACTGCTGTGGGAAAACTTAAGAAAAGGTTATATATAACATCGTTCTCGTCACGAATTAAATTAGGGTCCTGTTCTTCTTCAATAACTATAAGGAGGTCTCCATTCATACCGCCTCTGCGGGCTGCATTACCTTTGCCTGACATAGACAGCTGCATACCTTCGCCAACTCCGGCAGGAATTTGAATAGATATAACTTCATCTTCACGCATTATACCTTCACCGTTACAGTGAGTGCATTTTTTTGTAATTGATTTTCCATCACCATTACAAGTTGGACAAGTAGAAGAAGTTTGCATCTGCCCAAGTATTGTATTTGCAACACGGGTTACCATACCCGATCCATTACAAGTTGAACATGTTGAAACAGAAGTGCCATTTTCAGAACCGTTGCCATCACAATGTGAACAACTTACATACTTCTTTACCTTAATTTTTTTCTCAACGCCATTGAGTATTTCTTTTAGATTTAACTTCACTTTAACACGAAGGTCTGTTCCACGATTTACTCTCCTACCTCGCTGAGAACCTCCGAATCCACCAAATCCACCGAAACCACCAAAGTGTCCTCCAAAAATATCTCCAAATTGAGAGAAAATATCGTCCATTGACATGCCGCCACCATAACCACCACCGGCAGCGGAGCTACCTACACCTGCATGTCCGAACTGGTCATATCTGGCACGTTTGTTTTCATCACTGAGAACTTCATATGCCTCGGCAGCTTCTTTGAATTTTTCTTCTGCATCTTTATCTCCCGTGTTTTTGTCGGGATGGTATTGGATTGCCTTTTTTCTGTAGGCTTTCTTTATATCCTCAGCCGAAGCAGATTTTGGAACATCCAATATTTCGTAAAAATCTCTTTTTTCTGCCATATTATTCTCCTACAACAACTTTAGGGAAGCGTATAATCTTATCATTTAGTCTATAACCTTTCTGAATGCAGTCAACTACAACACCTTTTTGAGACTCGTCTTGAGCCGGTATAGTTGTAACCGCTTCAAATGTATCTGAGTCGAAAGGGCGACCTATTGCCTCAATCTCTTCCACTCCATTTTGTTTAAGAAAACCTGTAAATTTAGAATAAATCAGGTCCATCCCTTCAAGCATGGCATCTCTGTCGTGCGATAGGTGAAGTGCAGTGAGTGCACGTTCAAAATCATCAACTAATGTGATTATGTTATTTAAGACCTTTTCTCCTCCACTTTTTATAATGTCTGCTTTCTCTTTTATTGTACGTTTGCGAAAGTTATCAAACTCAGCATTAAGGCGAAGAAAGCTATCGTTTAGTTCATCATATTTCTGTTGCAACTTTTCAATTTCTTGCTTTGGATCCTCAGGGTTCTCTTCTTCTGACCCCTCTACTGCCCCTTCTTCTGTCAAATTGTCCTCTTGGTTTAACCCTTCTTGGGCCAAATCCTCTGGATTTATATTTTCCGACTTGCCTGAAGAGTCGCTGTTATGCTGTTTTGTATTTCGTTTCATATATTAATAATTTATTTTTCTATTTCTATTAAATAGATACTGCAAATAGTTTGCCACAATTTCATAGAAATAATTCACACCACTCATCAAATATTTCAACTTGATGCCAACCGTGTCTTTTAAGGCTTTGCCTGATTCGCTTTACTGTTTTTTCTTTACCTAACTGAGATTTAGAATAAAACTTGTCTGCAAAACAAAGAATCTTCTCCTCAAGGCTTTGTGGACGCATATCTCTGTGAGGTATTGGTAAACCTCTTTGAATGATAGTATCTAAGCTAAGTCCCGTTCCGGTATGTCTTTCACAGACAAGTCCGTGTTTGGGATAGCCTTCATTAACCAATATTTCATTACCAAGGTAGCCGTGACATATGTAAGGCATATCTCCTTCACACGCAATCTTAGGTGAATTAGTTTTGAATATTCCTATATCATGAAGCATCGCTGCCTCCTCAAGAAACTTAACATCTACAGCCAGTTCAGGATGTTTATTTACAATATTCAAAGCTTTGTTAGTCACATCTGTGCAATGCGACATATAAATATCATAAATTTTAGTTCCTTCTTTGTAGTACTTCCTTATTATTGTATACGGATCCATAAACGACGGTTTTCCAGTGACAAATGTAGTACAAAAATCTCAAATATCGGGTGACGCAGACCTCAGATTTAACAGTCGCTTGCAATCTTAGCTTCTGTTAATATAATTTAAATTGGATAAGAGGGGATAAATATTGATATATATTTGTTGACTTATGTTGAAAGACAAACAAAAAAGATTGAAATGGTTATTCCCTGTGCTGTTTACGCTTTATGTATGCAGCATAACTCTTTTTACCCACTCTCATATCATTAACAACATAAGATATGTTCACTCTCACCCATTTAAAATAGGTGATTCGTCTACACATCATCACTCAGAAAACGAGCTTAAACTCCTAGATCAGATTTTCAACAGCTCATTTACTTCTGATATATTACCAGTTGTAGATATGACTGGTAATATATCAGGAGATAGATTTCTATATACAGATCTTTACCAACAATTACATTTTATCGGTCCTGTATCTTCATTACAGCTTAGAGCACCTCCCATTCTCAGATGATTTACGCAAGTCTTTTTTAAGACGATTAAGATTAGATTAACTTACCCATGAGTGTGTATTAAATTGTTAAGCATACTCGTATACTATTATTATAGTATTACATAGTTAACAGTATAAACTATATTCACAAATCAGATATAACAGAATGAGAAAATTAATAATATTTGCTCTAATAGCTTTTGCTTTTAATAATTATACAAAAGGAAATAGTAAAAACCCCGATCAAACAGATGCTAATATATTTGGACATGTTCTTGATAAAAGAACAAAAGAACATCTTCCATATGTTACAGTTAAACTTCAAGGTACTACAATTGGTATAACAACCGATGCAACGGGTCACTACTTCTTAAGAAATCTACCGGTTGGAGTATTCACGATTGAAGTCTCGATGATTGGATTTACTACAGCATATAGGGATGTCACAATTGAAGCAGGTAAAACACTTGAGGTTGATTTTGAACTTTTAGAGTCTGCAAGATCTCTTGACGAAGTGGTTGTTTCTGCCAACAGGAATGAAACCACCAGAAGAACTGCTCCTTCATTGGTGAGTGTTTTGGATATGCAAACTTTAGATGTTACTAATTCCAAAACGTTATCAGATGGGCTGAAGTTTCAACCCGGACTGAGAGTAGAAAACAACTGTCAGAATTGTGGCACAACGCAGGTTCGTATAAATGGTATGGAGGGTTCATATTCACAAATTCTTATTGACTCAAGGCCCATGATTGG
>CAZSBA010000084.1:5698-8247 GCA_964605035.1 uncultured Proteiniphilum sp.
GCACTTACTCGAGACTTACACTTGAATACAGAAACATACATGAATTCCGACGTGGTGGCGACAGACTCAACTTGCAACCATATGAAAGTTACATAACAGAACAGGTGGAGCACTACATAAATAGTGGTTCTCTTAGTTTCGATAAATATTCATCAGATCAAAAAAGCATGCTGAATCTTTATGCAGCAGCAAGTCATACAGATAGACGCAGTTACTATGGCGCAGGCAATCCCTTCAACAAAAATATACCCTCAATCGAAACAGATATGCCAGACGATCAAATTAATGATATAAATGACATTATAGAAAACAACCAGCTCCGAATTAACTCATTTGGCACGACGTCAGAATTAACATATCAGGTTGGAGGACATTACATATACTCTTTCGATAACCTGTGGTTTATGCCAGCCGACTTAACATTGGGTGGAGAGTATCTTGGAAGTGAGCTTGAAGATCAAAGCGGTTATCGAACCGAGAGTATATCGCAAGAGACACACACTGTGAGTGGATTTTTGCAAAATGAGTGGAAAACAGATATGTGGAGCTTTCTTTTGGGGGGAAGACTAGACAAGCATAACCTGGTTGATAATGCGATATTTAGCCCAAGGCTAAACTTGCGGTATAACCCCACTGAGAATATCAATTTTCGACTAACTTACAGTGAAGGATTCCGTGCTCCTCAAATATTCGACGAGAATCTTCATGTAGATATTGCAGGTGGAGAACAGATTATAAGAGTACTTTCGGACAACCTAAATGAGGAAAAATCAAGAAGTATTAGTGGCTCGGTCGATCTATATCATCAAATAAATAACAACAGCATTCTTAATGTTCTAATTGAAGGATTCTATACTAAACTTAACAACCCCTTTACCGAAGTACGACGAGGTAATGAGATTTTTATAGAGAATGCAGAATACGGAGCGATGGTATATGGATTAAACCTCGAAAGCAGAGTTGCACTAAGCAGTATGCTTGATCTACAAGCTGGTGCTACATTTCAACGAAGTGTTTACGAAGAAGAAAGGAAATGGTGGGAACCAGAAACACCTGAGGAAGAAGTTTTAGACAGAGTCACACCAACAAAAAGAATGATGCGGACACCTGATAGCTATGCATATTTCGTAGCAACTTATACACCCACAGAACGTTTTTCAGCTTCATTGTCGGGCAACTACACAGGCAGCATGTTAGTTCCGCATGATGCAGGATTCGGAGTAGAAGGAGTTGATAGGTTTTCTAAGGTAAATATAACAAAAGAATCACCTTCGTTTTTTGAACTAAACACCAAAGTTGCTTATGTTATCAATTTATATAGCCACACCCAACTAGAGCTTAATGCAGGTATACAAAACATTTTCAACTCATTTCAGAGTGATTTTGATACTGGTGCAGGGCGTGCCAATAATTATATTTATGGCCCTGGCATGCCAAGAACATTTTTTGTAGGAACAAAAATAATGTTGTAAAAAAGAAGAAAGGTAGTAGTAATAATGAACGGGCAATCTAATTATAATTTTGCCCGTTTCCTATATTTATTTGATTATTACTTTACATTTACCTCGTCCTTTTAAACCTCAATTTAAAGGAGCGATATAAGAGCGAGGTAAGACCTAAGTAATATTGAAATCCCTATCTGCTACAATGGCACTACATACTTTTTCATTGCCTCATCCTGCAAAGAAAGAGGAACAGCCTCTTTAACCTCACTAACTATAACATCAATTAGACGTTCTCTTATAAATTCTCTTCTGGTGACAAGGCTTATTTCTCTTACTGGTGTTGAGTTTTTAAAAGGACGGATATTTTTCTTCTGTTCATCGCTGAGGTTAGCGATTGCCATTTCAGGAATAACTGTAAGTCCTTGGTTTTGATCAACAATATTTATCAACGTATCAATACTACCACCCTCGTATGAAAAAATAGATTGGTTTGCACCCCGTTTTTTCTTAAGATTACAAAGATGTAGAATCTGAGTTCTGAAACAATGAACCTCGTCAAGCAACCACAACCTGGCAGTGTTAAGATCATTTTCATCGAGTGAAGTTTTGGCATAAATAGCTCTCTCATGTGGAGAAACGTATGCAAAAAACTGCTCATAATAAATTGGCTTCTCACTTATGGTAGGTTCTTTTAGAGGAGTTGCCAGTATTCCTCCATCCAAACTATCATTGGCCAGTCCAGCTAAAATTTGCTCAGTGGTAAGCTCCGATATTACAATACGAACATCAAATTTATTTTCGTGATGCACCTGCATCAGTCTAGGCAATAGGTATGGAGAAACAGTAGGAATAACACCCAATCTGAAAACACCTTTAACTACACCTTTCTCTTCAAGGATTATTTCTTTTATATGATTTACCTGTGCAACAGCAACACGTGCCTGATCAATAATCCGTTTACCAATTTCTGTAGGTTGAACAGGAAGCTGCGAGCGGTCGAAAATCTTAATCCCCAACTCATCTTCTAGCTTTTGAATCATCATACTCAGTGTAGGCTGGGTTACAAAAGAAGCCTCTGCTGCTTTTGAAAAATGGCGGTGAGTA
>CAZSBA010000085.1:0-7656 GCA_964605035.1 uncultured Proteiniphilum sp.
TTAAATACGTAACTGGACTTCAACACAAAGAGATTGCAGATATATTAAATATAAATGAGGAGTCTGCACGAAAACTACTTTACAGAGCTATGGAAAAACTACGTAAGCTTGCTTCTGATGAAGAACTTCCCGAAAGAACAGCGCTTTTGGCTGTAATACATCTGTTTTGTATGATGTTGTAGTATGAGCTTGAGAGATAATTTTCATCTCCAATGAAGAAAATCATCTCGAATAATTACAACTAAATAGTTAAATTTTTATTTTTTTGTGTTTTACTGTCCACATAAGATAATCTGCTCCGTTATATAACAAATGGATCACTGTGGAAGATAAAAATGACTTTAAAAATAGTGTTGAAAATCTGCTAATAAATGAAGATTTTATAAAGTGGAGGATTTTTAATTCTAAAGAGCAGAATGAGTATTGGTCTAATTTCAGAAATCAAAACCCTCACCTCTCGAATGTGCTGGATGAAGCAATCACTCAATTTGAAAAAGTAAAAATTAATTATTCTCCATTATCTACTCTAGAAAAGAAACTAATATATAAAAACATTAATGGTAGATTAAAGCAGCACGAAAGACGAATGTGGTTAATCCGTACTGGATATGTGGCTGCAGTATTTATAATTGGAGTGTGTTCTATCTTATTTTTAAGAACTTTAAAACAAAATGACAACAATAATATCTATTACAATAAAGATATAATTATGGGTCAAGCTCTGCCTGAAGAAGATGTATATATTTTAAGTAATGGCAAAAAAACTAATCTAGCAGATAAATCACATATTGGACTTAAAGAGGATGGAAAAGCAATAATAACAGACAGTACTTCTTCAAAGAAAGAGTTGCTGCTTGCAAAGACAGAGCTTAATAAATTAGTTGTGCCTTATGGTAAAAGAACTAATATTTCATTAGCTGATGGCACAGAAGTATGGCTGAACTCAGGAACTCAACTTGATTTTCCAACAGAGTTTAGAGGTAACACACGTAATATATTTGTAAATGGTGAAATTTTTATTGATGTAGCTTCTGATACAAATAAACCTTTTATTGTGCATGCAGGAGGAATGAATGTAATTGTACAGGGAACCTCCTTTAATATTTCTTCATATAATGATGATTCAAGTAAATCAGTTGTTTTAGTTGAGGGACAAGTGAAAATTGAGACTGAGAACAATTACCAAACAGAGCTAGCTCCAAACGAAAGGTTAGTAATAAGTAATAATACTGTTTCTAAAGAAATAGTTGATGTGTTAGATTATGTAAGTTGGAAAGATGGTATGCTTGTGTTTAACAGTACACCAATGTCTGAAATACTTAAAAGAATAGGACGATACTATAATGTGGAATTTGAAAATACTCAAGAGGTAACCCTAAATGATAAAAGCCTCTCAGGAAAACTTTTCCTTTCTAATAACCTGGACAGTGTATTAACCTCAATTTCAGCAATTTCATCAACCGAATATTTAAGAGAAGAGAATAAAATATTTATCAGTAATAAATAAAATGCCTATGATATAATACTTTGATAATAAAGAAAAGCAAATCGGACAGTGCTGTAACACTGCCCGAATAATAGAGAATTAATTTAACAACCGACCTTAATCAGGTAAACTAAATTCATAACAAATGTATGGAAGAATTTATTAAATCTAAACAAATTGCTTATAAAGTTTATAAGCGAAGCTTAATGATCATGAAGTTGTCAACTTTACTATTTTTTATCAGCATTTTTGGCTTGACAGCAGAAAATGTTCATCCTCAACAGAAGGATATTTCTCTTAATCTGAGAAATACAACTATTACGAAAGCTATCTCAGAAATTGAGAAAGCGAGTGATTACGTTTTCCTCATTACAGATGAGGCTAAAACAGAACTAAATAGAAAAGCCTCTATAAGGGTTAATAACGAAAGTATTAGCAACATTCTAGACTTGTTAACAGATGGAACTGATCTTGAGTATAGTGTTGTAGAGAGACAGATTTCTCTTTTCAAGAATCAAGAAAATATTAATACTGAAGCTAGTACAACAATAATCAATGAAATTGTACAGCAAAGTAGACAGATAAGAGGTAACATAACCGATAATGAAGGAGTACCTATTATTGGTGCAAATGTTATTGAAGCTGGAACTACAAACGGCACTGTTACTGATTTTGATGGTAATTTTACTTTAGATGTAGCAAATAACGCCGAAATTCAGATATCGTATATAGGTTACCTTTCACAAACAATTAGTACTGCTGGACAGAACAACATAAATATTGTTTTGCAAGAAGACACACAAGCATTAGAAGAGCTTGTTGTTGTAGGTTATGGTGTACAGAAGAAAAAACTTGTTACAGGTGCAACTGTACAGGTTGATGGTGATGATTTAACCAAACTAAGTACAACAAGTGCGCTTGGTGCACTACAGAGTCAGGCTCCGGGAGTCAATATAACTCAAAGTTCGGGTATGCCCGGTGAAGGTTTTAAGGTAAACATAAGGGGTATTGGAACTGTTGGTGATTCTTCACCACTATACGTTATTGATGGTGTAGCCGGAGGTAATATTAACTCGCTTAACCCTTCGGATATTGAGTCGATTGACGTTTTGAAAGATGCTGCATCTGCTGCAATTTATGGTGCACGTGCTGCAAATGGTGTTATACTAGTAACCACAAAACGGGCTAAAGCAGGAAAGACTGAGTTAACTTATGACGGATGGATGGGTATTCAAAATGTTTACAAAATGCCTTCTCTACTTAATGCTAAAGAATACATGGCAATGGTTAATGAGTCGAGATTCAATGAAGGAACACCTCTTATTGATTTTGAAAGTGTTATTCCAAATCAGTATCAATCAATAATGGATGGGAGTTGGAATGGAACAAACTGGTTGGAAGAGGCATTAAATAAAAATGCAAAAACTCAAAACCATGCTTTTGGACTTACCGGTGGATCAGAACTATCTAAATTTTCGATGGGATTCTCATATACAGAACAAGATGGTATTATAGGCAAACCAGTTGAACCACACTTTAAACGATATACTGCAAGAATAAACTCTGATCATGTGTTATTGAAAATTAAAGATTTTAATGCGATAACTATTGGCGAAAACCTAACTTATACTCACAATACTAACTCTGGAGTTGGAATTGGAAACATTTACTGGAACGACGTTCACAACTTGCTTGTTGGAAATCCACTTATGCCAGTTTATAACAGTGAGGGTAACTATTATGATCAACCTAGTAAGACTGCAGATGATTGGAATGTTGCAGGTTTTATAGCTAACCCAATTGCTGAGATGCATTATCGCAGGGGTCAGAACTTATCAAAAAATCACACTCTGTTCGCTAATGTATATTTAGAGTTGCAACCATTAAAAGATTTACGTTTCAGAAGCAGTTTTGGTTATAGGATGAGTGCATCTAGCTACAGACAGTATGTACCGATATATGACTTGTCAACTACAACCACAAACCCAACTGATGATATTAGTCAGAACCAGTCGGTTGGATTTAGTTACACATTAGATAACACTTTGTCTTATGTATTTAATATGGGTGACGACCATGGTCTTGATGCTTTGATTGGACAATCTATGGAAAAATGGGGAATGGGTGAAGGTGTTAGCGGTGGAAACTCAAACTCGCTATTTCCTGGATCATGGGATCATGCATGGCTTTCAAACACTCAGGGTGTAACTGCCGGAGTAACTTCCGTAGGTGGATCTCCATGGGGTGAAGGTGCATTAGCTTCTTTCTTTGGCAGGTTAAATTATGACTACCAAGAAAAATATATGGCCACCTTTATTATTCGCTCAGATGGCTCTTCCAACTTTGCAAGAGGTAACAGATGGGGTTATTTTCCTTCTGCATCAGCTGGTTGGTTAGTATCTAACGAAGATTTTATGGAAGATGCTAGAGATTTTGTTGATTTCTTTAAACTAAGAGGTAGTTGGGGAAGAAACGGTAATTCAAATATTTCTCCTTTCCAGTATCTGGCTACAGTTTCGTTTGACGCCAAAAACGGATATTATTTTGGAGATGATAAGGCTAACTTAGTAACAGGAGGTTATGCAGATCTTCTTCCTAATCCAGATGTAACATGGGAAACATCAGAACAGCTTAACATTGGATTCGACTCACGCTTTTTCAAAAGCAGATTAGGCTTTATTTTTGATTGGTATGTAAAAACTACAAAAGATTGGCTAGTAGTTGCTCCTATATTGGCATCTTACGGAACAAATCCACCTTTTATTAATGGAGGAGACATTCAGAACCGTGGTTTTGAAATTGGTTTAGATTGGAATGACAGAATAAATGATTTCACTTATGGTGCAAATTTCAACTTATCTCACAATAAAAATGAGGTAAAACGTATTGCAAATGCAGAAGGTATAATTCATGGCGAAGAGAATGTACTTAGTCAGGGTACAAAAGAGATGTACAGAGCTGAAGTAGGTTTTCCAATTGGTTATTTTTGGGGTTTTAAAACAAATGGTGTTTTTCAGAATGCTGAAGAGGTAGCTGCAACAAAAGCAAAGCTTGAGGGTGCACAACCGGGAGACCTTATCTTTGCAGACACTAATAATGATGGTGCTATTACTGATGATGATAAGGTGATGATTGGTGATCCTAATCCTGATTTTCAGGCAAACCTGTCACTTAACTTTGGTTACAAGGGATTTGATTTCTCAATAACTACCGTAGGCAAGTTTGGACATCAAATAGCTAAATCATACAGATCATTTGCCGACTCACCATTGCAAAACTACACTACCGATATTTTTGAAAGATGGCATGGTGAAGGTACTTCAAACAGACTACCAAGGCTAACAAGCGGAAGTAACCCGAACTGGCAAAATATTTCTGATATTTATATTGAAAATGGTGATTACGTAAAGTTGCAAAACCTTACAATTGGATATGATCTTAAACATGTGATTAGTAATATGCCACTTAGTCAAGCTCGTATATATTTTTCGGCACAGAACCTATTTACAATAACTAAATATTCTGGAATGGACCCTGAAATTGGATATGGTTACGATCAAGGATGGGTATCAGGTATCGACCTGGGCTTCTACCCTAGCCCAAGAACATATATGGTTGGCGTTAATTTAAAATTTTAATAAATCATGAATATGAAGAGAACAATATATATAGCAACTGTTATTTGTTTAACAATTATCATTCAAGGATGTGAAGACTTTCTTGATACACAAAGCTATACTAAACAGAACACAAGTAATTTCCCCATGTCAGTTGATGATGCAAAGAAACAGTTAACCGGCATATATAGCACATTGAGTTCAGCTATAAAAAACGTTGCTGATACGCATTTCTATATGGCTGAGCTAGCCTCTGACGACAGATTTGGAGGTGGCGGTGAAAATGATAAAGACATGCAAGGTTTTGATCACCTGATGAATACAAAACCAAATAGATTTGGAACATATTGGGAAGCAAGATATCAAGGTATATTTCGAGCCAACATGGCTTTAGAAACTTTAGAAAATCTTACAGACTGGGAAAGTGAGGCACAGAAGAATCATTTTACCGGTGAAGTCTATTTCTTAAGAGCACTATTTTATTTCGAACTTTCTCAAACTTTTGGAGAGGTTCCATTAATTCTCAAGACCGAAGCAGAGAACCTCCCAAAGTCTCCAGCTGAGATTACTTATGGACAAATTGCTTCGGACCTCAAGAATGCAATTGAACTTATGAACTCAACTCCTTATACAAATACAGAGTCTGGTCATGCAACTAAATGGGCTGCACAGGCACTAATGGCTAGGGTATTTTTATTCTATACTGGCTATTACAACAAAGAAGAGATAGTCTTGCCCGAGGAAGAAGGGAATGTCACTAAATCTCAGGTAATTAGCTGGCTAGACGAATGTATTGCAAGTAGTGGTCACGACTTGGTGAGTGATTACCGCAACTTATGGCCTTATACTAATGAGTATACAGTTGAACATTATGTTTACACAAAGGACAAAGGTTTGATGTGGGAAGAGGATGGAAATAAAGAAACCGTATTTGCAGTTAAGTTTGGAACAACTGTAGACTGGGGGGATCAATATAAACTAGGTTATTCTAATCAATACAACCTTCACTTCGGACTTAGATCTAATAACGGAGGCGAATCAACTTTTCCATTCGGACAAGGATGGGGAGCTGGTCCGGTGAATGGAGAGTTATGGAATGAATGGGCTGCAAGAGAACCTGACGATGTAAGGAGAACAGCCTCTATCCTTAATGTGGAAACAGAACTTGACAGTTATGAATATGGTGCAGATACTCAAATGGAAGAGACTGGCTATTGGCAGAAAAAGTATATTCCTATTACGGCTTATGATAGCGAAGGTGCTTTCACAATTTCTTATGCTATTTTGAAGGATAATGCAGAGGTTGATTATCAACTTGCACATACTCAGGATTTGATCTTAATAAGATTTGCAGATGTGTTATTAATGCACTCTGAATTAGCACAGGATGCTACTGGAATGAACAGAGTTCGCTTACGTGCAGGACTTGAACCGGTTTCTTTCTCACTAGATGCAATTAAGAAAGAAAGAAGATGGGAGCTTGCATTTGAAGGATTGCGTTATTTTGATCTTATGAGATGGGGTGATGCAGCTGAAAAATTGGCCGCTCAGGAAGGTGTTGCAATTAAAAACCGCGGTGTTGATGCAGTTATGAGACCTTTTGGTGGTGGTTACAGAGCACGCTATGAAGCAACCGGTGGCTTTTGGCCAATACCTAATACACAAGTTGAGCTATCTGATGGTGTTCTTACTCAAAATGATGGTTGGGGAACCCCTGACGCTGAGTTTACGGGATGGTAATAATGAATATTCGTTTAATATATAATAATATAAAATATGCGTAAAACAATAATATATAGTATAGTTGCTTTCATGTTTTTCATACTTGGAACAGCATGTGACCCTGTAGAGGACAGGTTACCAATGGGTGAAGCTCTAACTGCTGAACAACTGGATATTGCAGTAACACCAGTTTTGGTAAATGGAAAAAGATCGAATAAAATTGTAATGGAAAATCATAGTCCAGTTCTATCAAACTGGAACTATGGTGTGGGAATATCACAAAAAATGACTGATACTGTTCTTTTGGTTATAGAAGGTGATAATGAAATCATTTTTACTGGGTTGAACCCTGATGGAACATACATAACAAAATCTTTAACTGTTAATGTAGAAGAACTTACTTATGCAGTACCTCAAGAGTGGGGCCTGCTATGTGGTGATGGTGCTAAAGAATGGGAATGGGCCGCAACAGCATGTTGGGGCAATGGTGGCTACCTTGCTTCATTTGGAGGACCAGCTTGGTGGGTACTAGATCAGAATGGTGTAGAAGAACAAGCTCCTGGAGAAGGGCCAAACTCAAGTATGGTATTCTCAATTAGTGGAGCTTCACTTACTAAAAAGTTAAATACAGGATCAGAAGTAGTTGGAACATTCTCTTTTGATATGTCTAAAAAGAAATCTACTTCAGGTGGCGTTGAATGGGCAATTGGTCAGTTCAAAACTGTGGGGGTAACAGTTTTATGCGGTGTTTCACCAGATGAAGGTAAAATACCTGTAAATACATTTGATATATTAGAACTAACTGAAGATAAACTAGTATTATCTTACGCA
>CAZSBA010000086.1:0-7653 GCA_964605035.1 uncultured Proteiniphilum sp.
GTGGTTTATGTAGATAAAAAGAAAAGAATGACATTACCGCTTTCCAACGAATCGCAACATGGAATTTCATATCTTCACTTTTTAAGTGACAGGGTAAATGGAGATAAGGGTTATTTAATTAAATGGGTAAAAGCTGAAAGGCTTTAAAAAAACTATATAAATGAAATTAATAAGTAATTTATTCTTTACAATAATATCTATATCAGTTATTCTTTCTTGCACTAAGAGCGATATTAATAAGTCGATAAACCTGCTTCCTAAGCCTCAAAAAATGGAGATTAACTGGTCGCAAAAACATCATCTTAAAAACGGTGTATTTGACCCTAATATAATTGCAATAAAAAATGTAACTTCTATCGAAGAAGCTGCAATAAACCAGGAAGAGGCATATAAGCTCACAATTACATCTGATTCTGTGTTAATTGAAGCTACCACAGATAAAGGTTTATATTGGGCAAAACAAACTTTAAATCAATTGGCCGCTGAAGCTATTGAGAACAACCGATCTGTACCAACAGTTGAGATTACCGACTGGCCTGCATTTCGTGTACGCGGATTCATGCATGATGTTGGCAGAAGTTTTATTTCTGTTGAAGAGCTAAAAAAACAAATCTCCTTGATGTCACAATATAAAATAAACGTATTTCATTGGCATCTTACAGAAAATCAGGGATGGAGAATCGAAAGCAAGCGATTTCCACAACTTAACGATAGCACTAGTTTTACACGACTTCATGGACAATATTACACTATAGAAGATGCACATGAAATTGCTGAATGGGCTAGCAAACATAATATGATGTTAATACCGGAGATTGATATGCCGGGACATAGTGCTGCTTTTGTACGTGCAACGGGAGCAGATATGCAATCGTCTAAAGGAATGTCTATCCTTAAAGAGTTGATGGAAGAGTTGTGCACTGTGGTATTTCCATCTGTAGAATATATACATATTGGTACTGATGAGGTGGAGTTCACAAATCCTGATTTTGTGCCTATAATGGTAGAACATGTTAGAGGATTTGGCAAGAAAGTTATCTCATGGAATCCTGGTTGGAATTATGAACCTGGTGAAATAGATGCAACTCAGCTATGGAGCTATAGAGGAAAAGCACAACCTGGGATTCCTGCGATAGACTCTCGTTTTCACTACATAAATCATTTCGACGCTTTTGGCGATATTGTGGCACTTTTTAATAGTCGAATTTATAATTCGGATCAGGGAAGTGATGATTTAGCAGGATCTATACTTGCCATATGGAATGACAGATTACTACCTACCGAAAGAGATATAATGCTTCAAAACTACTTCTATCCAAATATGATGGCTTTTGCAGAACGTACCTGGAGAGGTGGAGGATCAGAGTATTTTGACAAGAATGGAGTTATCTTACCAACAGATGTAGATGACCCTGTATTTAAAGAATTTGCTGATTTTGAACAGAGGATGTTATGGCACAAAGATAATATATTTGTTAATGAACCCTTCCCTTACCATAAGCAAACAGATATAAGATGGCACATTACAGATCCATTTCCAAACGAAGGAAAGCTTGATGCTGTTTTTCCACCCGAAGAAGAACTAAAAGAATCTTATGTGTTTGAGGAAGATACATATAACACTAACGTTGCTATTGGCGCAGGAATCTATTTGCGTCATGTGTGGGGTGATATAGTTCCTGCATTTTATGATAACCCTGAACAAAATCATACTGCGTATGCATATACATGGGTATGGTCGCCAAAATCCCAAACAGTTGGTCTATGGGCATCAACTCAAGACTATAGCCGATCGGAGGCTGACTTAGCTCCACCACTGGGGGAGTGGGATTATAGAGGTAGCAAAATATGGATTAATGACAAAACTCTCGAGCCTCCATTATGGGATAATAATCACAAAGTGAAGACAAATGAGATAACTCTGAAAAATGAAAATTTTGTTGTCCGTGATCCAATAAAGGTTGAGCTTAATAAAGGTTGGAATAGTGTATTAATAAAACTACCTATTGCTCAGTTCAGTACACCTGAAGTCAGACTACAGAAATGGATGTTTAATTTCATGTTTGTTACACTTGATGGTAGAGAAAGAATCGAGGGACTAATATATAACCCTGAGAAAGAAAAGATTTAGTTTTTATGCATATGAGATCAAAAGCATCATTTATTATTGTTACCCTGCTAATATTCTTGCAGGCAAATTTGAGTGGCAATACTAAGAATTCACTCAATCAGACAAATGTTTTCAATATGGAAACACTATCAGACGCAAGCTTACAAGAGGGTTTGGCAGGTACATACTTCGGGAAACATGGAAATTGGTTCATTCTGGCAGGGGGGTCCTCTTTTCCAGATGGTAAACCATGGAATAATGGCATAAAACACTTTTCAGATGATGTTTTTGTCTTCTCTAAAGATGCTGACGGAAATCTTCAATTGGTTTATCAAAGCAAAGACCTCCCTACACCTGTTGCCGAAGGCTCTTATGTGTCTATACCTGGTGGCTTATTGTGTATTGGGGGAGATACACCTGAAGGGATCACCGAAAAGTCTTGGTTGATTTCTTATAACGGTAATTCAATTACTACTGTAGAATATCCACCTCTTCCATATCCGGTAAAAAACAGTACGGCTACTCTTATTGGAACAAATGTATATCTTGTTGGCGGTGAACAAAAAGATGGATCATTTTCTAATCAATTCCTAACTTTAGATATAACAAACCCCTCTGAGGGATGGGTTGTCTTGCCAGATTTCCTAATACCTATAGCAGGTTCAACTATAGCTCCACAACAAGATGGTGAGGAAACCTCATTATTTGTTTTCGGAGGACGAGCAAAAGTCGATACAGAACTTACAACATTTTACTCAACTGTATATTATTACAGACCATCTGTTAGTAAATGGATTAAAAAGAATGACATACGCATAGATAAAGGTCCTTCTATACCCCTAGCGATGGCTACAGCAGCTCCTGTAGGAGGTTCACATATTTTGCTTTACGGGGGTGATACTGGTAAGATTTTTAACCAAGTCGAATCTGCAATAAACAGTGGTAATTCTAACAAAAAAGATAGTCTTCAATTGACTCACACAGGGTTTAATAATAAAATTCTAGTTTATAATACAATAACAGATAGCTGGTTTAAAGCAGGTGAAACAAATATTACACCTGTAGCAGTTACATCTGAGGCAACAGATGGTTCTTCTGTATATATTGCAAGTGGTGAAATTAGCCCTGGCATCCGCTCTCCTTATATCACGAGACTAGATTTCATTGTTCAGTCTGACTTTGGATTAATCAATTATATAGTATTATTTGTTTACTTTGGAAGCATGCTGCTTGTTGGTTTTTATTTCATGAAACGTAACAAAAATACTGATGATTTCTTTAAAGCTGGCGGAAGAATACCATGGTGGGCAGCAGGAATTAGTATTTTTGCTACAACGTTAAGTGCAATCACTTTTCTATCTATTCCAGCTAAAACATATGCTACTGATTGGAGAATGCTCATTTTTAATATAACTATTGTATTAATAGTGCCATTTGTTATAAAATACTTTATTCCATTTTTCAGAAGATTCAATCTAGGAACAGCATATGAATATCTTGAAGTACGTTTTAGCAGAACCGTTAGATGGTTGGCTTCTGCTCTTTTTATTATTTTTATGGTAAGCCGAATAGCTATTGTACTTTTCCTTCCGGCACTTGCACTGAATGCTGTAACCGGAATTGATATCTATTTATCAATTATTGTTATGGGAATAGTTACCATTATATACAGTACAACTGGTGGTATGGAGGCCGTAGTTTGGGGCGACGTAATACAAGGTGCTATACTAGTATTTGGAGCATTGGCAGCTTTTATTTTTATGATCTCAGGCATAGAAGGTGGATTCAGTGAGTTCTGGAGCACATCAATTGAGTTCGACAAATTTAGAACTTTCGACTTTCGTTTAGACTTCACGCAGCCTGTTTTGTGGGTAGTACTAATCGGAGGTATCTCTAACTCTCTGATAACATATACAAGCGATCAGTCAGTAGTTCAAAGATATATGAGTACCAAAGATGAAAATGCTACAAAAAGAAGCGTTTGGCTAAATGGAATTTTAATTATACCAATAACAATTGCTTTTTTCCTAATTGGCACAGGACTCTTTGCATTCTATAAAGACAACCCAGCTAACATGATGATAACTAACCCGAATATTGACTCAGTATTCCCACAGTTTATTGTTACTGAAATGCCTGTAGGTTTAGCTGGTTTACTTATCGCAGCTGTATTTGCAGCAGCAATGTCAACTTTATCTTCAAATATTAATTCCTCGGCAGCAGTAATTACTTCTGACTTTTATAAAACTATATTCTCTAAAAGTTCGCGTAAACAACAATTTAATGTAGCTCGCTGGTCGGGTATAATTTGCGGTTTACTGGGACTAGGGATGGCACTAATTCTTGCTACCTGGAATATAGCCTCGCTGTGGGATCAGTTTAATACATTTCTAGGACTGCTAACCAGCGGATTGGGGGCACTATTCATACTTGGAATATTTTTCCCAAAAGTAGACCATAGATCTGCTTTAATTGGGGTTTTTTCAGGACTGATTATATTAATGGTAATAAAAAGCAACACTTCTATCTCTTTTCTACTGTATGGATTTTTTGGAATGTTATCTAGCATAATTATTGCATATATAGTTAGTTTTATATTACCCAACAGAAAGAATATTGATGGATATACATGGCGAACTATTACCAAAACACCTTGATTGTTAATAGTAACACTTTAAAATACAAATTAGAAAAATTAATCATATGAAATTTGAAAAAATTAATGGCCTTATAGTTGCACCATTTACTCCCTTCGACAAAAAAGGAGAAGTAGACTTAGGTCCAATCGATGCTTATGCAGCTATGTTAGAGAAAAACGGACTTATCGGTGTATTTATTAATGGCTCTTCAGGTGAGGGTTACATGCTTACAGTTGAGGAACGCATGAAGATTGCTGAGAAGTGGATATCAGTTGCTCCAAATGGATTCAAAGTTATTGTACACGTAGGATCAACATGCATAAAAGACAGCTTTAAACTTGCGCAGCATGCACAGGAGATTGGCGCTTTCGGTATAGGTGCTATGGCTTCTCCATTTCCTAAAGCCGGACGTGTTGAAGAACTTGTAAAGTATTGTGAAGAAATTGCTTGTGGAGCGCCTGAACTTCCATTCTACTTCTATCATATACCTGCGTTAAACGGAGTTTTTCTTCCTATGCTTCCTTTTTTGAAAGCTGCTGATGGGCGAATTCCTAATCTGGCAGGAATCAAATATACATATGAAAGCCTTTATGAATATAATCAGTGCATGCTTTATGAGAATGGTAAATTCGATATGCTTCATGGGCAAGACGAAACAATCCTTTCGGCCTTGGTTATGGGCGGTGCACAAGGTGGCATCAGTGGCACAGGCAGCTATGTAGGCAAATCACTGGTAGGTGTTATAGATGAGTACAACAGGGGAAATCTTAAAGGTGCTGTCGACCATCAGAACTTTGCACAAGAGGTTATTAATGTCATTGCTCGTTATAGAGGTAATATAGTTGCAGGCAAACGTATCATGAAATTGATTGGTCTAGATCTTGGTATCAATCGTACCCCATTCCAGAATGTTACCGATGAAGAAGAAGCTATTATAAGAAAAGAGCTTGAAGCTATCGGTTTCTTCGAACGATGCAACAAGCTCTAATTTAGTTATTGTATACTTAAACTATTTGATGAGGTCAGTCAGTTTTACAGCCTGAAAGGTCATGTGTGCCACACTACTTTCGTAAAGGATACCTACTGTCTCCTCATCAATCATAGTTAAGGATGAATATCCCCAGCCATAATCCTCATCTAGCAATACCTGATATTCTTTGGGAAATGAATGTCCACCATCAAGGCTTGCCTTTATAGTTATCATATTTCTCCCTTGTGTTGTATTTGGATTTGAGAAAAGTAATATATCCTTTCCAAATACATTATCTTCTGCTTTTACGGCAATTAAGCTTGCCATACACACAGGCTCTCGTAAAACCGTACGTGATGACGGATGCTCTTTCCATGTTTCACCCAAATCTGTAGTTATGCTTACTGCACG
Organism: uncultured Proteiniphilum sp.; assembly: GCA_964605035.1. GTDB lineage: Bacteria > Bacteroidota > Bacteroidia > Bacteroidales > Dysgonomonadaceae > Proteiniphilum. The sequence continues at coordinate 6,131 of CAZSBA010000086.1, forward strand.
ACTACCACCTCTGTTATCTCTCATATTTAACATCAAAACTCCTGGCTCTACCTCTGCAACCTGTGCTTCTGTAGTATTTGCTCTTGCAGCGTTATGTATATTCCAGGTTTCACCTCTGTCTTTGCTATACATTATGCCTGCATGGGGCATTCTTTCTGAGTCGATGTACTGTATTGCAAAAACAAGAGTTCCATCTTCCATAGTAATACCATTACCGGGACCCTGTAAAAGGAAGTTCCACGATGGATCTTTAACCTGCTCTGTGATATTAATTGGGTCAGACCAAGTTTTTCCATCATCAGTACTCTTACTCATCACCAACTGAGCAGTTGTCTCTTTACCATTACCGTCCATGGAATTAGTCCATGCCCTGCCATTTCCCATACCATGAGTCCATGCAGCAATAACCCAAATGGTTCCGGTTTTTTTATCTACTAATATTGCAGGGTCACCCACTCCATTTTGTGCTTTAGGCATACCTCCATATTCACCAAAACTTAAAGGCAGCCTCATCTCTTCCCAGGTTTGTCCTTTATCTGTGCTTCTACTTAAACCAACATCAACATATTCCTGTAGGTCGGCACTATTGTTATATCTAACATCATATACACCTAATAGAGTACCTTCATTAGAGGTTACTAATCCCGGAATTCTGAAAGACGATGATCCATCATCTCCGGCATGTCTCACCCCTATACCCATTCTATGATCCTCTCTTTCGGTTGCAAAAGACATGGGTGCATCCTTTCCATCCAATTGAGCACCTGTCATTTCCACATTTATCTTAGACAGAAGCGAACTATTTGGCTTCATCTCAAGACTAACCCAAAAATAGTTTATACCCGGGAAGAGTTTGTAATTAGGTGAAAAAACCACCTCATTCTTTGGAGCACGCACCTCTACAACTTTTAATGAGTAAGACGAATTAGCTGCTAAAGTTTTTCCTGGTGAATTACTAGAAACATATTGGCCAACTGGAGCATAATGTGTCTGTCCAAACCTCTGAGGAGCTTCGGTTCCACTGTAAAAGAGTTTCACAGAAGCAACTTCACTAAGATTTACATCATCTGCGAAACGTAGATTAATCTGACTTAACTCTTTAGATTCCTCAGCATTGATTCGTACATAAAAGAGTACATTATCAGTTCTGTCAATTAAAATAGGAATTCTAGTCTGCTTAACTTGCACCACATCCGATGAGTGGACTAAAAAAGCAAAAGCAAACAAGTTTAGAAATAGAAGGAATGAGATTCTTTTTTTCATATTAACTGGTCCATTTATTTAATTATTTAATATCATAGCCTTTATTAATCAGTAAATATAGTAAAACAAATTAATAAAACCAGCGTCAAATATAATAATTCAACAATAATTTTGTTTACTTATGAATCAAAGCGACTCATTACTAATATCTTCTACAATTTCAGGATTTACTAATGTTGTAATATCTCCAAAATCACTTTTTTCTCCTTCTGCTATTTTACGTAATATACGTCGCATTATCTTTCCTGATCGTGTTTTGG
>CAZSBA010000087.1:0-7651 GCA_964605035.1 uncultured Proteiniphilum sp.
TTCGCTCCGGATAGTGTTCCTTCCAAAAGCGGGTGCAAAGATAGAGGTTATTTTTGAACTACCAAAATTTTCGAGGAAAATATTTAAAATATTTTTTTTCGAAGTAATTCTAATCAATAAATAAACTAATTTGTAACCTAATTCAATCATTAACTCTTTAATGAACCTCATTTCTCGTGGAAAAGGAATGCAAAGATAGGTGATTTTTATAATACGCTCCAAATATTTCAGTCACTTTTTATGAAATATTTTTAGACCCTACTACGCGCCTATCGCTTTAAACAGCACAATCTGTTAATTAACAATCAATTGTCGGCAATCAATTAATAGACTAAAATATGCGAGCTTGTTGTAATAATTGGATTTACTGCAAAGTTCAAATAATTATCGCCCCTTTTCACCTCTATATTTATTGAAATTGGGGTGTTCCAATCGATATACTGATTAAAATTGAAAAGATATGAGAATGCAGCTCTATATCTTTTATTATTAGATATAGCTTCAGATACTTTGTGGAAGTTAGAAACATCCCAAAACATACATTCCTTAAATCCATTTGAGTCGGTATACTTAGTACTCTGATCTCTTAAGCTCAAAGTTTCTGCTATAAAACGTCTGTATCCTTCAGTAAGAGATTGAGAAGAAGCATGGTCGAAATTCTGTCCTTGAATATTTACAACCACATCCCCAGGCTTAATTCCGGCAGCAGCTGCAGGTGAATCTGCTGCAACTGATAAAACTGTTTTCAGGTCATACATATCGAATCCTATTCCCGTATAGTTATATTTAAGGTATTTCACTTGATAAGTTCCAAATGATCTGTTTCCGGCATATGGAAACTTCAGCAACATCAACGGGAGATTCATCTCTAAATAATCAGCAAGACTATAATATGAACTCAATCTCTCGCTTACTTCACTCTCCCACATTAAAGTCATATCTCCTGCATCCATATATCTTCTGTCATAAAATCGATATCCGAACTTAAGATCATATAGAATGTCATCCACCCTCACAGCTTCCGATGGATCATAAACAGGAACTTTCACAGTTCTATGGTTTCTTGTGTCAAACCTCCACACTGGAAGATAACTACCAAATGTAGGAGAATTAGTTTTGTATAATGGGTTATTCTGCAAGCTGTAGAATGTTTGAATTACAAAGTCAGGGTCATCAGGACTATATTCCAAACCTTTTTCCGTAAGCACTCGTATAAATATAGCATTTATACGTTCATCCAATTCTCTAGTACTTTCATCAGAGGGTGAAAAACCAAACGTTCTGTAGTTATGAAATAATGCATTTTCGTTTGTTGTTGTCTTCACAGGCATCAAGAATCGCCTATCCTGAACATCTTCCAGGCTGTAAAAAGCAAAAACAGGAGCAAGCTGCGATTCCATAATAGCATTACTTTTTCTGCAATCTTTAGAAAATGTAATCTCCTTAAATGAATGTTCAAAATTTCTAATTGCCAGAGTAACCTCAGAGTCATTAAGATTAAACCAAGACATAACAGTCTGATATGATTTCTGGTAGGTTCCATTTTTGTTTACAGACAAAATAATATCATTCAGTTTCAACCCAGCAGCTTCAGCAGGTGATCCCGGAGTGATTTCCACAACAACAGGTTCTTTGTATCCCCAACTTCTATCCTGACTAATTTCGAGTGCAAAACCCGGAAGACAAGTTACTGATGAATTCTGAGCAGTTATTCCTTCTGTAAAAAACAAAAGTACTAAGGATAAAACAGATAGTGTTTGTTTCATTGCAATATATGTCTATAGATGTTTTAACTTTTATGTCAACCTATATATTTAAAGTAGTATTGATAATAAATAATATACAACTTTAAATGTGATAACATTGCAAAGATATATTATTTTATCAAATCATTCCGTACAATTTCTTATCTTTGTCTAATTGAATTATAATTCAGTAACCGATAAATCCATTATTGTCAATGCTTGATATTATAAAAAATGATCCTTGGCTAGAACCTCACTCCGATGCGATTGAAGGCCGCCACAGTTACTATCTTAAACGTTTGAGTCATCTCACAAAAGGAGGCAAAATCTCTCTTTCAGATTTTGCTAACGGCCACAACTATTTTGGTCTCAATAAAACATCTGAAGGATGGGTTTTTCGTGAATGGGCTCCAAATGCTACTGAGATATATCTGATAGGAACATTCAACAACTGGCAAAAGGTAGATGAGTTCAGGTTAACAAAAACAGAAGGAGGAGTATGGGAAATCAATCTTACACAAGAGAAGATTAAACATGGAGATCTCTATAAGATATTTGTAATCTGGCATGGAGGATCGGGTGAAAGAATTCCTGCCTGGAGCAAAAGAGTTGTACAAGACCATCATACATATATATTTAGTGCACAGGTGTGGGAACCAGATAATAAGTACACTTTTAAACATACCCACTTTAAACCAAGCACCTCCCCTCTCCTAATATACGAGACACATGTAGGAATGTCTACATCTGATGAAAAAGTAGGTTCATACAACGAGTTCAGAGAAAATATTCTCCCACGCATAAAAGATAATGGCTATAATGCAATTCAAATTATGGCTATACAAGAGCATCCATATTACGGTTCATTTGGATATCATGTTTCAAGTTTTTTCGCAAATTCTTCGCGAAACGGAACACCCGAAGAACTTCGTGAGCTCATAGACGTAGCTCATGAAATGGGTATAGCTGTAATAATGGACATTGTTCATTCGCATGCAGTCAAAAACGAGACAGAAGGAATTGGTCGGATAGACGGATCTTACGATTTATATTTCCATAGCAATCCTTCCAAAAGATATCACAAAGCATGGGATTCACTTTGTTTCGACTATCGAAAAGATGAAGTACTACACTTTCTACTTTCCAACTGCAAATACTGGCTCGAAGAGTTTAAATTCGATGGCTTCAGATTCGATGGCGTTACTTCAATGATATATCACAGTCACGGTCTCGAAGAGTCATTTAGTGGCTATAACGATTACTATAACGAAAGACAAGATGGCGACGCTATATGTTATCTTACACTCGCCAATCAATTAATACATGAGATAAATCCTTACGCAATCACAATTGCCGAAGAGGTAAGTGGTATGCCGGGATTAGCTTTGAGACCAGAGATGGGTGGTTATGGTTTTGATTACCGGATGGCAATGAATATTCCCGACTTCTGGATAAAAACTATCAAAGAGAAAAAAGATGAAGATTGGAGTCCTGTATCTATTTGGTGGGAAGTTACCAACCGCAGATCCGATGAAAAAACAATATCATATGCCGAAAGTCACGATCAAGCACTGGTTGGAGATAAAACATTAATTTTTCGACTTATCGACTCAGACATGTACTGGCATATGTCGAAATTAACCGAAAGTACTCTTAGAGTTGAGAGAGGAATAGCATTACATAAAATGATCAGACTAGTTACTGCATCAACAATAAATGGAGGCTACCTCAATTTTATGGGAAATGAATTTGGTCACCCCGAATGGATCGATTTTCCTCGTGAAGGAAATGATTGGTCATATAAATATGCGCGTCGTCAATGGAATCTTGCAGACGATTACGATCTGAAGTATCATTATATGGGTGATTTCGATAAAGCAATGTTATCATTACTCAAGTCGGTTCAAGATTTTCAAGAATCAGCAATAATAAAAATATGTGATAAAGAAGACGACAACATACTTTCATATATGAGAGGTAACATGCTTTTTGTATTTAACTTTCACCCTTTCAATTCATATAGCAATTATGGACTATTAGTTCCACAAGATGAATATGAAATTATTCTCGACACTGATGACAAAAAATATGGAGGGTTTGACTTAAATGACAAATCAATACACCATTTCACGCATTTCGATCCTATTTATTCAAAAGATGATAAGGGATGGCTTAAATTATACCTACCCGCAAGAACAGCAATTGTATTAAAAAGAAATAACAGCAAAAATTAAAAAAAAATGACAATTAATAGCAATTTATACCCATTAAAATTCAAACCAATACTAAAATCAATTATTTGGGGAGGTTCAGATATCAGTAAATTTAAAAATATTGAACCTATACAAGAAGGCATTGGAGAGAGCTGGGAAATTTCGGGAGTACCAGGAGATATCTCTATAATAGAAAACGGTGCTTTAGCCGGCATCTCACTAAAAACTATATTATCAGAAAAACGTGAGAAGCTAGTTGGATCAGAGGTATATCATAAATTTGGAAATAAATTTCCTCTCCTAATTAAGTTTATTGATGCACAAGACGATTTATCAATTCAGGTTCATCCCGACGATAAGCTTGCAGGAGAACGTCACAATTCTTTCGGCAAAACTGAAATGTGGTATGTGGTTAAAGCTGCACCCGAAGCATTTTTATACACAGGATTCGAGAAACAGATAACACCCGAAGAGTATGAGAAAAGCATAGAAGACAACAGCTTCACCGATAGTCTCAAAAAACATATGGTAAAAGAGGGCGATGTATTTTTCCTTCCAGCCGGTCGTGTTCATGCCATCGGAGCAGGTTGCTTTATTGCCGAGATTCAACAAACCTCAAATATTACATATCGTATATATGACTACAATCGTAAAGATGCACAAGGTAATTCAAGAGAACTTCATACTGAACTAGCCAAAGATGCAATCGACTTTAAGTTATACGATACCTATAAAACAGAATATAGAAAAGAACTTAATAAACCAGTAGAACTAGTTACTTGCCCCTATTTCACTACCAATTTATTAGAACTTAATGAATTTACAAAACGCGATTATTCACAAAAAGACTCTTTCGTTATATATATGTGTCTTGAAGGAAGTCTAAACCTAGTTGATAATAAAGGTAACACTTTACATATTGAGCGTGGCGAATCCTTGCTCATTCCAGCCGAAACAAATTCCGTAGAGATTTCACCCAATAACTATTGCAAACTACTAGAGGTATTTGCTGGATAATGAGAGGAATAATATTAGTAAATTTAGGAACTCCTGCAAGCAACAAAAAGTTAGATGTAAAAAACTTTATTGCTGAAATGCTTTCAGATCCGCTGCTGACAGATAAATCCAGATGGCTATCAAAATTCCTTGCTACAAGAATTATAGCACCACAAGCAGCATCCCGCTCGTCTGCAAAATATAAACTAATCTGGCGTAATGAAGAACCTTTCATTTCACCTATAATTTATAATATGACCAAGCTTGCAGGAGCTATTGAGTCCAAAAAGGGTATGGCAGTCTCAATTGCAATGAGGTATGGTACACCCGATATTAGGAGTGCTTTTAAAGCGCTTAATCAGAAATGCTCACTCTTACACGAAGTTATAATCTTTCCACTCTATCCTCACTATGCTCAGTCAACTACCCAAACAACAATAAAAGAGATAAGCGAAGTTTTCTATAGACATCCTCATTCTATCAGATTAAAAATTGCAGAACCATATTTTAATCATCCAGAGTATATCAACGCTCTTGCAGAAAGCGCAAAGCCTTACATTAATGATATAGATAAATTAATATTTGTGTACCACAGCTTACCAAACAGACAACAGGAAACAGCACGGAAAAAGGGGAAAGAGTTCGACTACGTATATCAAATTAAAGAAACTAACCGATTAATTTGCGATAAACTCAACATAAAACCCAACGATTCATTACTGTTCTTCAGCTCTCAAAGAGATAACAAATGGTTGAAACCTTTTCTAGATCAAAGTATTGGCAAGCTACCCCAACTTGGCTGTAAAAAAGTTGCCATAATGTCTCCAGGATTTCCTTCAGACAATATGGAGACACTATTTGATATAGATATAGAAGCACGCCAACTGTTTATGGATGCTGGTGGTGAGAAGTTCAGTTTTATTCCCTCACTTAATTATAACGATGAATGGGTGGATGCAATATGGAAAATTATTGAAAAAATGTAAGTAGCATTTACTAATCCTTTTTAGATATAGTACTCCATCAAATCTATTAAACCAGCCTGCAGAGCGTATCTTGTTGCTTCATTAACACTATTCACCCCAAGTTTGCTATATATATTCCTACGATGCGTATTCACAGTATGGAAACTCAAGTTCTTTTCATTAGCAATTTCCTTAGTTGTTTTACCTAGTGCTATTTCATGAAGTATATTTTTTTCTGATGCAGTGAGCTTTGCTGGGGGTTTACCGTTATCAACATCAATCCTCATAACAGATTCTGCATAATCACACCAGTAAACGCCTCCTTCTTTAATTGTTACCAAGGCTTTAATTATATTCTTTTTAGAGTAATGCTTAAGCACCACACTAATAGAATCGTCGGCTAACAATAGCTGTCTCAAAAAATTCTCACCCGGTTCTTCTGAAAAAAGTAGCCATGCTGATTTGCTTGCTCCGCTCTTAATATTCAACATATGATTCAGAGACGAAAAATCAAATAGCGAATAGTCGGTGATAACAATCGAACTAGGATTCATTCGCAGCTCCTCAAGCAAACCATTGTAACTATTTACTTCTTTCAAACTATAATCAGTTTCAATTTCCTTGATGTAGGAAATTAAGCCTGCGCGTGTTATATCTCTGTTATCTGCTATTATATAATTTCTCACCTAGCAAATTTTAACAATTTGATCATTAACCACAAATTTAATCAATTTTCAACACTCACACCCCTAAAATACCACAAATGTGCTATTTCAAATATAATTAAGACTCTATATCTTTGTATTAACAAAAATTTAAAAATCAGATTTATGACAAAAATTGCTGAAAACCTAACAGAATTAATAGGTAATACCCCACTTTTAAAGCTAAGTCAATTTGCTAAATCACAAGGAGCTAAAGCAAATATTATTGCAAAGTTAGAAAGCTTCAATCCGCTTGGCAGTGTAAAAGACAGAATCGCTCTTGCAATGGTAGAAGAAGCTGAAAAAAGTGGACAACTAAAACCTGGTTCAGTAATAATTGAGCCTACAAGTGGTAATACAGGAATCGGACTTTCATTCGTGGGTACAATTAAAAAATACCGTGTAATACTTACTATGCCAGAGACTATGAGCCTCGAGAGAAGAAATTTACTCAAAGCACTTGGGGCAGAACTGGTATTAACACCAGGACCTGAAGGTATGAAGGGAGCTATTGCAAAAGCAAAGGAGCTTCAATCAGAAATAGAAAATGCGGTAATTCTTCAACAATTTGAAAACCAAGCTAACCCTAAAATTCACTATTCTACTACAGGTGAAGAAGTTTGGCGTGATACAGAAGGCAAAGTTGATATTTTTGTTAGCGGTGTAGGTACCGGTGGCACTGTTAGTGGTGCAGGCAAACGTTTAAAAGAATTTAACCGTGACATACAAGTTGTGGCAGTTGAACCAACTGATTCACCAGTTTTATCAGGTGGAAGTCCCGGACCTCACAAGATTCAGGGCATAGGAGCAGGTTTTATTCCTGGCACATACGATGCTTCATTTGTGGATCGCGTATATAAAGTGAGTAATGACGATGCAATACATACAAGTCGTAAGTTAGCTTCACAAGAAGGACTGTTAGTAGGTATCTCCTCAGGCGCAGCAGCATATGCAGCTCTACAATTAGCGCTAGATCCCGAAAACGAAGGAAAAAACATTGTAGTAATACTTCCCGATACTGGTGAACG
>CAZSBA010000088.1:0-7581 GCA_964605035.1 uncultured Proteiniphilum sp.
AATATGATCTTTAATGTGAGGAAAAGGGTTTAAAGAATGTTTCTCAAAATCTTTCCACGAGTGGTGGAAGTATAATGATGCTCCATTATCAATTATCCAAAGCTCCTGATGCCACCAAAGCAGGTTGCTGTTATTAAAGGTGCGATCGATATTAGTAGTAAAAGCATCTAGCCAAACAATTTTAGATGCGAGCAAGGGATCTATATTAACCATAGGGTCAAATGCCAATGCTCCTGAGAGATAGTGAAGTCCAAGGTTTTGGCCTACACTCCCTTTCAAAAGATCCTGAATCTCTTCATCACCTTCACTACGCCCAAAATCCTCATCAAGCCATGCAAACACAAGTTCAGGAATATTAAGACCAAGTGCAGAAGCTATTTTGCCACCTATAAGTTCAGATATCAGCATCTTGGTGCCATGTCCTGCACCACGAAATTTAAGTACATACTTAAATCCATCATCGGCTTCAGCCAGAGCAGGGAGAGAACCACCTTCACGAAGAGGTACTATATAGCGTGTTACATTTACGTTACGCAGTATTATATCTTTTGCCATCTTATTTACAAAGATAAGATAATTGCTCTTAGGTATAAGTTAAATATCTGTCGATTCCACTAAAATACAACCACTACTATACATTTCATTTAAAGCCTGCCTATCATCACCTTGCTTAGCATTAACTGCTGCAATAGCATCTGTAATCACATATGTATGAATACCACAATTTATAGAGTCTAATGCGCTCTCCTTAACACAGTAGTCGGTAGTTAGTCCACAGACAAAAAGAGTAGTCACTTCATTGTTTTTCAGGTATTCAGCAAGATTAATGTTAGTTGCTTCAAAAGCAGAGTACCCATCATCATTGTTCCCTGTCCCTTTCTTTAGTCTTAGGTTTATCTTATCGCTGTTTAAATCGCGATGAAACTCTGCACCCTCCGTTCCTGCCACACAGTGTACTGGCCATTTCTCAAAATGAATAGTCTCCTCGGGATGCCAATCCTGCGAAGAAATAACTAATTCGAATTTATCCATCAATCCGTTTATTACCTCTACCACCTTATCTCCATTGGCTACACCCAGTGAGCCACCAGGGCAAAAATCATTCTGAACATCAACTATAAGTAATGCTTTTTTCATTTCACTTTTTATTATTCAATTATTATCTATAACAAAACTATCTGGAAGCTGTTCACAAACGCAATACGTAATGGATAGTAAATTGTAAACTAAAGATTATCCAGAAAGTAATAACACTAATGGTTTTTGTTGTTTTCTCAGCTGTTGCTTTTCAAACTTCCATAAAAATAAATAATATCATAGGTTTTGTATTTCTCATAATAGCTGTGTCTTTATATTTAAATAGTTTATTAAAGAAAAAAATCACTAATTATAGTGATTGTGCGGCATAGTAATTAGATATTACTTTGCAACATTGATTAAAACACAGACACATAATTAAAGAACAGAATGATTAAAAAGATGTTTTTGGCGCTAATTGCATTGGTTGTTAGCTTTTCTGCCTTTTCTGAAGTTAATAAAGGAGATATAATTATTAAAGAGAATATCCAGTCAGAGGATGTGAATCCTCAGGATACATTAAAGGTATATTATCTTGATGAGTTTGTAATTACAACCTCAATTAAAGAGACAAACAATCTTAGAAATTTGCCCAATGCAGTATCAGTTGTTACACCTCAACAGCTTCAAGATACTCAAATTGAATCGCTGCCCGAGCTGAGCTCATATATCCCAAACTTCTTTATTCCTACATATGGATCCAAAGTTTCTACCCCCATATACATACGTGGTATTGGTGCTCGCTTAGGATCACAAACTGTAAGTATGTACGTTGATAATGTACCTAGCTTCAATCCTTCAGCTTTCGATTTTGAGTTTCAAGACATTCAGCGTATCGAAGTGTTGCGTGGTGCGCAAGGTACTCTTTATGGCAGAAACGCAATTGGAGGGATTGTAAATCTATACACTCTTTCTCCACTTTCTTATCAAGGTACACGCTTTAAGTTGAGTGGAGGTAACTATGGTCAGTTATCTGTAATGGGTTCAAACTACAGCAAACTAACAGACAACTTTGGAGTTTCTGCTGCTGCATATTATAAACGTGACGATGGTTTCTTTATGAACAGCTACACTAACGATAAGGTAGATGATTCAGAAAATGCAGGAGCAAGAGTAAAGTTTGAGTGGCAGGCTTCACCGAGTTTTAAAGCTCTTTTATTTAGTAATTACGATTATGTATCCGGAGGTGCTTTTCCATATATGCATATCGATTCAACTGCATCAAGTTTCAATGAGCCATCTTCATACGATCGTCACCTTGTTACAAACGGACTCTCACTCGATTGGCAAAGAGAAGGGTTCAGTATACACTCAACAACAGGTTATCAGTTCCTTAAGGATGATATGAAGATGGATCAGGACTACACATCCAAATCTGTTTTTTCTATTAATCAGTTTCAAAAACAGCACTCGCTTAGCCAAGAGTTTACTGTAAAATCGGATAATAGTAGCAGGTATAGCTGGGTTGCAGGAACATTTGGTTTTTATGATAAAAGAACAATTGATACGCCAGTTGCAATTAAAGAGGATGGAATGGTTGCAATGCAGGGGCATCTAGATATGGCAATGCAAAGGATGGGTGCACCATTGAGAATTGTGTATGCTAATGACAGGATTGACATGCCAGGTATTTACACAAAACCATCAAAGGGACTAGCGCTGTTTCATCAATCAACATTAAATAATCTCTTCGATCTCGAAGGCTTGTCTGCTACTGTGGGAATTAGATTTGACTATGAGCATGCAGGTATAGATTTCTCAACCGAGAGTGATGGTGGTGATGTAAATCTTCAATTTCAGATACCAAACAGACCTATACCACCTATGTTTGTTGAAGGGGATACTCTTATAGAAGGGTCTTTTAGTAGGGATTTTGGCCAATTCCTTCCCAAGTTTGCACTTAAGTATGAGTTTTCTCCCACTTCAATTATATATCTTTCTGCTTCAAAAGGATATAAAACCGGAGGGTATAACGAACAGGTGTTTTCAGAAGTCTTACAAAACGCTCTTTCAGCATCAATTATGAAAAATGCTATGAGTGGAATGCCTCCTGGTATGTTTCCCGGTGGAGGTCCAGGATCCGGAGGTGCAGAAGCTTCATATTTAGAAGAAATGCTTTCTTACGATCCTGAAACTAGTTGGACGTATGAACTTGGAGGTCGATATGAAATGTTAAACAATAAACTATCTCTAACATATGCCTTGTTCTACTCTCGGGTAAAAGATATTCAAATTATTAAATTAACCCGACAAGGAACATCTGGTAGAACTGTTGAGAATGCCGGTAAATCTGAAAGTAAAGGGTTCGAGTTGAGTTTAAAATATAGTCCACTAAGAAATCTCTCTTTCTATGGTGATTATGGATTCGCCGATGCTCGCTTCAGCAATTATGAATTCGACAGTGGAGAAAAAGATAATAGTGGTAATCCAATTATGACTAACTACAACGGAAATTATATACCTTTTGCCCCACAACACACATTAAGTTTAGGCACCAGTTATCTACATAATTTTGGGTACGGATCTTTTATTGAAAGAATTGTTGCTAATGTACAGTATTCAGGTGTAGGAAAGATTTATTGGACAGAGTCAAATACTGACGACGGTGGAGAAGAACTTTATCAGCCTTTTTATGGAATGGTTAACGGATCAGTTTCGGCAGAAAAAGGAGCTTTTGCTTTAGAGCTTTGGGGAAAGAACCTTTTAAATACAAAATACCACTCGTTCTTATTTGAGGCGTCTGATATGGCAACAGGGGATGTGAACAAGTTTGTTCAAAATGGATACCCAACTCGTTTGGGAGCGACCATTAGATACACTATAAATAGATAGACTAGAGTACAATCCTTCCGGCAAGTATCAAACCAATTATCAATGATGAGCCGGCAAGCAATATAATAATGACAGCCCATTCCCAGCGTTTGGGCTGTTTGTTTTGTTCTCTTTTGGCTCTTATAAAAAGCAATGATCCAATTGCATAGAATAGAACCGATAAGAACAGATACTTAATGCCTACAGCAAAGATTACATATAAAGAATATACTGTTCCAAGTATAGCTATAGCTAAGAAATGAGAAGATTCATTTCTCATGTTTTTTATAGCAATTTTCACAGCATAAAGAGATGAAAGAAGATAGGGTATAAGCACTAAAGTTGTTCCAATTGTTATTGCTGCCAGATACGTATCGTTTAATTGTGGTGATAATATAGAGATTAGGAATATTTGAGTAAAGCACTGAGTAAGCAATAAAGCATTTACAGGTGTACCCTTTTTATTTACCTTCCTGAAAGTATGCGGAAGGACACCATCTAATGCTGCAGTATAGAGTGTTTCAACCGATAGCATAATCCACGAGAGACTAGCTCCCAAAACTGAAATCATAATACCCAGCTTAACAATTATACCACCTGTAGCACCCACTGCTGTTTGTTGTAAAACAAGCGCAAGAGGTGTTTCAGATTCAGCAAGTTTATCTGCAGATACCGACGTCATGGCTATAAAAGTAATTAGCATATAAACTGCAAGAACAATTAGTAGAGATATTATTATAGATAATCTTACAGTTTTCTGACTTTTAGCTCTTCCAGACAGAACTGATGCTGCTTCCATGCCAACAAAACACCAAAGAATAATAGCCATAGCACCCTTTGTCTGTTGCAATGGTGATGTTGGCTCTCCGGTTGAAGCTAATCTGTTATGCCAGTTTTCAACCATAAAGAGGTCGCTTTTAACCAATGCAACGCCCAAAAATATAATAAGAAAAATAGGGATAAGCTTAGCTGTAGTTACTACAAAGTTGAGAATAGCTCCTTCTCTAATGCCTGCCATTAATATTAAGAAGAAGAACCATAATAATGCAGAACCAATTAAGAAAGCATGAATTGGTGAAAGGGCATGTATGCCGAGAAGATCGTTAAGCGTTTTAAAGAAAAGTGCTAAATAGCTTACATTACCTAACCATCCTACCGACCAATATCCCCATGCAGAGTTAAAACCCATAAAATCTCCAAAGCCGTCGCGTGCATAAGCATAAACACCACTTTTTAATTCTGGTTTACGTGCTGCAAGATAGACAAAAACAAGTGCAAGCATTAGTGCACCAAACCCACCAATAATCCAGGCAATCATTGTACCTTGAGGGTTGGCTACACTTATTAGATCTTTAGGCGAATTGAATATACCTGAGCCTATCATGGAGCCCAAAGCTATGAAAACCAATAACCATAAACCTAAACTTTTTCCTTTTTCCTGCATTTACTTTACTTGGTGTTAATTGAATAACCAGATGAGTAAAATTACAAATATTAATGATGGTAGCATGTTCATTATACGAAGCTTCTTGATTCCCAGAATATTTATACCTAATCCAATCAATAATATACCACCCACATTGGTGAGGCCTAATATAATATCATCAGTAAAAAAGTTGGCTGCATACCTTGCAATTATAGTAATTGATCCCTGAAATATTAAGAGAGGAACAGATGAGAAGAGTACACCTACACCCATAGCAGAGGCGAGTAATATGGCTGAGAAGAAGTCCATTGTGGATTTAGTGAAAAGTAAATCTGGTGATCCTCCAGTACCTTCTTGAATGGTTCCTAATATTGTCATTGAACCAACACAAAAGAGAAGAAACGAAGTGACTAGACTCTCAGAAAATTTCTCACTTCCTATTTTAAACCGCTCTTTGAGATAATCGCTAAGTTTTTCAACCCTTCTTTCCAAGTCGAACCATTCACCAAGTAGCGAGCCAATCGCAAGACTGCTCACTACTATCAGAATCTTTTCCATACTAACTGCCATTGATGCACCAATAGCCAGTGTGAATAATCCTATTGATTGAAAGTAGATTGTAGTCACACGGTCAGGCATTCTTTTTTTAAGAATGAGGCCAAGCAGTCCGCCTATTATTACTGCTGCGGTATTTACAAGTGTTCCGATCATTTTTTTTAGTAATACTGCAAAAGTATTAAATTATATGATATAAATTTCAAAAATATAGTTGAAGTCCTATAGTATAAAGGATAGCTTTGTGTTGAAACTTTCTGAATATTGTATTAATCCATATTTCTTAGTTATATTTTTTGTTCAAATTTCCTTATTATAGGCCAATTATGAAGTATATATTATTATTAATTTATGAATGAAAAAAAACTTATCTTTGTATCAACTTAAAAATAATATAAGCATATATGTACAACTGGTTTGAGTGCAAATTGAGATATGATAAGATGCTTGATACAGGCATACAGAAGACAGTAACTGAGCCGTATCTGGTAGATGCATTATCGTTTACAGAGGCAGAGGCAAGAATTATTGAGGAGATAAAGCCATACATCTCAGGAGAATTTACAATTTCTGATATTAAACGTGTTAAATACTCCGATACATTTTTCAATGAAACAGGTGACAGGTATTTTAGAGCCAAATTATATTTTCTCACACTCGATGAAAAGAGTGGTTCTGAGAAGAAGACAGCAGTAAATATGCTTGTACAGGCAACTTTACTTAAAGAGGCGGTTGAAATAATTGAAACTGAAATGAAGAAAACTATGATAGATTACACTATTGCAGCGGTTACAGAGACTGCATTAATGGATGTTTTCCCATATTCAGGAGATAAAGCAAGTAAACAGCAAGAATGAGTATAGCATCAAACATAAAAATATTACGAGAGAGCGTTCCGAGTGAGATAAAAATTGTTGCAGTATCAAAGTTCCATTCGACAGATGAGATTATGGAGGCATATGAAGCCGGACAGCGAATATTTGGAGAGAGTCGTGTACAAGAATTGGTGCAGAAAAGCGATCAACTTCCCAAAGATATTGAATGGCATTTTATAGGTGGTCTGCAACGTAATAAAGTTAAGCAAATTGCTCCTTTTATTTCATTAATTCATAGTGTAGACAGCGAGCGACTCATGCGTGAGATAGAAAAGCAGGCAGCAACTAATAGTCGTACTATATCATGTCTGTTGCAAATTCATGTTGCCGAAGAGGATACAAAATCGGGTTTCACCCCAAATGAGTGTTTGCAGTTTTTATCAGATGGAGCATGGGAAGAGTGTCCTCATATCAAATTTATCGGTATAATGGGCATGGCTACTTTTACAGATGATACTGAAAAAGTGCGCAACGAATTCAATAGATTGAGGCAACTGTTTGAAAAAGTAAAAACCGATTACTTTGCAGGTGATTCTGATTTTAAAGAGATATCCATGGGAATGACAAGTGATTATCCGATTGCCATTGAAGAGGGCAGTACAATGATTAGGGTAGGCACAAAGATTTTTGGAGAAAGATAATATTCAGTAGAAGCCTAGTAACATTGATTGCATCAACTTATAGTGGATGCAATTATTTTTTCATATGGCATATCAATTTTATCAATAATAATTTATACATTTGTTGAAGTATTAATTTTTGAAAAACATTTGTTTAGCTCATGGTTACTTTAGAAACAACCTTTGCAGGATTAAAACTTAAAAACCCTCTTATTGC
>CAZSBA010000089.1:0-7575 GCA_964605035.1 uncultured Proteiniphilum sp.
TCGTCATTCCTCCTGCTATCTTTTTCTATTATTCTACCTTATTTGATAGTAGATTAAAAACTTTGCAACAGAACCGCTCGTTTTTATGAACAGATTAATAATTTGACTTTGCAAGGCTAAACAATAAAACACACTATATGAAGAAACGACAAACCTATTTTTCCGGTTTGTCGTTTCTTTTTTGTGCTAATTTTCTGGTGTAACAAATAATTGTCACGCCATGGTATACTTGATATAACGCCGGTTATGCTATCTGTGTCACACCGGTGTGACAAACTAAAAAAGTGAGTGTGACAAATATCGTGATGAAAGCGTCGTCAAAAAGCGCTTGCGTTAGTATATAATGATTTTGTCAGGAGGATAGTCAAATGAACAAACGAATTCGTGAAATACTCAAAATGATTATTAAAAACCCTGAAATGAAACTTTCCGCTTTGACAAGTGAACTCGATTTGACACGTCGTCAAATCAACTATGCCATCAACCAATTCAATGAAGACTTGGAGATGAAAAATATCCCAACGATCCAGCGTAGTCACTCCGGTGATATTACAGTACCGATTGAAGTGATCCAAATGATGTCCCAGTTGGATCAGGAAACGGTGGACGAACAAGCAACGTTGGCATTGACGGAGGGAGAACGTGGGGCGCTGATAGTGATGACTTTGATCACCAATATCGAATATGTTAGTCTGGATCATTTGTTGGATATAGTAGAAGTCAGCAAAACTACCATCATGGATGATATCAAACGAACCGACGCCCTACTAAGAAACTACAGTTTGACAATTCGATACGACCGGATTAACGGGTATCAATTGGCTGGATCGGAACACCGAATCTTGCAACTGTTATCTGATTTGGTGAAGCAGTGCCCGATTTTCCGTCGGGAAACCATCCGAGGCAAGTTGGTTCATGGCGTGACGGAAGAAGAAATTGTCCATCTGGTTCACAATATGGAACAAATGTTACACCTTAGTTATTCCGATGAGTCGGTGGATTACCTGCAAACGGCGGCCCGTTTTTTAGTCAGCCGGGGCATCAAAGTATCCACTAAACCGGATTTCTTTCCCGGTGAGGTCAGTAATACACCGGAATACCGGATGTTGACGATTTTAGTCGGCGAGACGGCTTGGAAATTATCCAAGAGTTACCTGGAATGGTTCACGCTCTTATTTTTGACTTCCAATATTTTTGAAAGTAAGACCACCCAGAACTACGATTCAGATCAAGATTTACGTAAATTGATCAGTCAAATGGTGGAAAATTTCCAAAACCAAACCTTGATTATGATCGATGATCGCGAAGACTTTGAACGTCGGATATTAAGTCATTTACGACCGGCCTGTTTCCGGATCCGCTTTAACTTGAGTTTGGGGGTCTATTCTGTCGATAGCCTGATCAAAGACAGCAACCATGCAATCTTGATCGACTTGATGAAAGAATTGATTATTCCCATCGAGAATTGGCTGAACAAAGCCTTTCCGAACGACGAATTGGATTTGTTGTCTTATTATTTCGGCTACCAGTTAAGCAGTCATAACAAGCTGAACAAACAGCGGCCACGAGCAGTGGTGGTTTGTACCAACGGTGTTATGGTTTCCAAGTTAGTACGGGCCAATATGGAAAAACTTTTTCCCGAAATTCTTTTTTTGGCTTCCTTATCGGTGCGAGACTTTTACAAGTTTGAAGTCGATTACGACTTGGTTTTTACTACAACACCTTTAAACAGCGCCATGATGCAGTTCATTATTGATCCCATCATGACTTATAAGGAACAAATCAGTTTGCGCTACCGAGTCTTAAGTGACTTGGGCATCACTAAGGTGGATCGCGCGCTGGATGAATTGTTGAAAATCGTCAAAAAATATGCGACGGTCAACGATCAAGCGTCTCTGCGGGAAGAGTTGCAATACTTCTTGGTGAAACAAGATGAAAGTACTCCATTGGATAATTTCCAAGTCTTACCTTCTTTGACTCACTACCTGCGTCCAAATTATGTGCAAGTAATCGATCAGGAGATGACTTGGGAAGAGGCAGTCAGTCTGGCATGTCAACCATTATTGGATCATCAGATCATCGATTCACGCTTTATTAATGATTGCGTGAATCAAATCAAACAACCCGGTTACGCCGGTTATCTGGGGATGCGAACCTGCATCCCGCATACCACTGTTGATAAAGGGGTCATTAATGACGGTGTCAGCATTATGGTTTGTCAAAAACCGGTGATTTTTCCGAATGGGGAGGCCATCAGTTTGATTTTGCCATTATCCTTCTTTGATTTAACCAAGCATTTACGAGCTATCAATCAGATCGCCGATATCGCCAAAGATGATTCTTTGATTGATCAGTTGGTGGCTTCAGCAGATGAAAAAACCATCTATCAATTATTAAGACAAAGTTCTTAAGGAGGAAAAAATGAAATTAGCTGATTATCCAAGATTTACCGTAATTATGCGGGGCTACACGTTTGATCAAGCAGATGCGATTTTACAAGCAATGCAGGAATTTGATCATCAATTTGCAGTGGAAATGACCATGAATACTGAAGGAGCCATCGATCATATCCGTGAGTTGAATAAACGCTACGGGGATACGACCTACATCGGAGCCGGCACCGTTAGAACCTTAGAACAGGCAAAAGCTTGTTACGAAGCTGGTGCCAAATTCTTATTAGGCCCGCACATGTTTACTGAGGAAATGTTGGCCTACGCCAATGAAAAAGGTGTATTGGCAGTACCGGCTGCGATGACACCGTCAGAGGTCAATCAAATGTTTGCCCAAGGGGCGGACATCGTCAAAGTTTTTCCAGCAGCAGTAG
The DNA here is from genome assembly GCA_964605035.1 of uncultured Proteiniphilum sp. Lineage (GTDB taxonomy): Bacteria > Bacteroidota > Bacteroidia > Bacteroidales > Dysgonomonadaceae > Proteiniphilum. The sequence continues at coordinate 2,825 of CAZSBA010000089.1, forward strand.
TTACACCGAGATTTTTCAAAGATATCCAAGCGCCTCTTGGCAAATTGCCCTTGATGGGTGTCGGTGGCATCAGTAAAGAAAACGCCAAAGAATTTTTTGAAAACGGCGCCAGTTATTTAGGCCTGGGTTCCGGGATGTTCAATAAGCAGGATATCGAAGAATTGAATGTTAAGAATCTTGCCCAATCAATGAAAGAATTGCTGGCAGCGATTTAATATTATGGGCGATATACAGGTGAAATATGAACAAGGAGTGGAAAGTATGGAACTTTATCTGAATGAGGAACTTGTCTTCCGAAACGTCGAAGCTTCAACAGATAGTGAAGTTTTGGCCTATCTGGCAGGTGAACTTTATCAAAAAGGGTATGTCAAAGAGGAGTACATCCAAGCAATCCAAGATCGGGAAAAAGAATACCCAACGGGATTGCCATCAACGCCCCCGGGAATTGCTATTCCCCACGCAAATTATGAAATGGTCAATAAAACGACTTTGGCGATTGCCACGCTAAAAGAGCCGGTACTTTTCCATAATATGGAAGACAATAAAGCTCAATTACCAATTCAGATCGTGATTATGATGGCAATTGGTGAGCCCCATGGGCAAGTGGAAATGTTGCAAAAAATAGTCGGCATCATCCAAGATGAACCATTGCGTCAGGAAATGATTGACGCCCGCAATGATACAGAATTATTGGTTTTATTAAAGAAAGCCGTTTTTTAAAAAATAAAAAATCACGAGTGGAAAGCTCGCAATCGGAGGAAATTATCATGAAAAGAATTTTAGTCGCATGTGGAAACGGTATTGCAACATCAACAGTGGTAGCAACAAAGGTTAAAGAATACTTGCAAGAACACGGAGTTGAAGTGGCAACTACCCAAACCAAACTAATGGAAGTGCCCGGCAAAGTCGAAGGGTATGATTTGTTGGTGACAACCGGTCAATTCGATGGTCAAACCGGCAATGTGCCAGTGGTAAAAGGCATGCCTATCCTGACAGGAATCGGTGCTGACAAAACGATGGAAGAAATCTTGAACTTATTGAAATAATAGCGGATTAAAGGAGCTGAAAAAATGCAAATCATTATGAATGTCTTTAACTTCTTTATCGATGCTGGACCGACAGTTATGTTGCCAGTCATCATTACCATCATCGGGTTGATCTTTGGTTTAAAGATTACCCGTGCATTTAAATCAGGTTTGACGTTGGGTATTGGTTTTGCCGGAATCAAATTGATTTTGGACTTTATGACCACTAACGTCGGCCCGGCTGCGATGGCTATGGTTGAACGGACCGGTGTTAAGCTGGATGCGTTGGATGTCGGTTGGGGTTCAATCGCCGCAGTTACGTGGGCATCACCCATCATTCCAATCCTGATTTTCGCCATCTTACTGGTTAATATCGTTTTATTGGTTTTGAAACGTACCCATACGTTGGACGTGGATATTTGGAATTACCACCACATGGCCATCGTTGGGGTGATGGTCTACTTTGTTACCAAAAATGTGTTTTTAGGTGTTGGTGCCTCTGTTGTGATGGCAATCGTTACCTTTAAAATCTCCGACTGGTCACAACCGATGGTGGAAAGCTTCTTTGGAATTCCGGGCGTTTCCTTGCCAACTGTGTCCGCCTTGTCTTCCTTAGTGATTGCTTGGCCGTTGAACTGGTTACTGGATCGTATTCCATTATTCCGCAAATCGAAATTCACGATCAAGGATGCACAAAAATATCTTGGGTTCTTCGGTGACTCAATGATCATGGGGCTGGTTATTGGGATGGTGATTGGCGCTTTGGCCGGTTACGATATCAAGGCCGTCTTGCAATTAGGTGTCAGCATGTCCGCCGTTTTGGTTTTGATTCCTAAAATGACCTCATTGTTCATGGAAGGTCTGATGCCAATTTCTGATGCAGCTCAAAAATGGTCCCAAGAAAAATTCAAAGGAACACGTTTATTTATCGGATTGGATGCAGCGGTTGTCGTTGGGAATCCAGATGTTATTACAACAGCATTGATCATTATTCCTTTAACAATCGCCATGGCCTTAGTCTTACCAGGAAACCGCGTTTTACCATTTGCCGATTTGGCCGTTGTGCCTTTCCGGGTAGCGATGGTGGTTGCCTTGACTCGCGGGAATTTGTTGAAAAACATCGTGATCGGTTTAGTCATTACTGCTTCATTGCTATGGTGTGGTTCTGCAACATCCCCAATGTTGACAGCAATTGCTAAATCAGTGGGTATCGACTTGGGTACTTCATCAATGTTGATCTCATCATTTGCGGCAACTTCTATGATCCAAAGTTATTTGGTATTCATCGCCTTTGCCTACAAACCAATCATCGGGATTCCGGTCTTATTGTTGGTATTGGCAGGTGTATGGTACTACTTTGACGGTGTGAAAAAAGTGAACCGAGAAATGAATGAACCAGTAGAAGCACAATAATTGGAGGGTTTAAATTGAAAATTTCAGATATTACAGTATACAAAGTAAAACCAAGATGGATCTTCGTGAAGATTTCCACCGATGAAGGCATTGACGGCTGGGGGGAAATGATCTCCGGAACCAAGACTGAAACAGTTGTTGCGGGTGCTTATGAGATCGGTAATCGTTTGATTGGGCGTAATCCATTTGAAATTGAACGCTTATTCCAAGAAATGCATCGCTCCTTCTTCCGTGGTGGCCCCATCAATGGGACGATTGTTTCCGGATTGGAAATGGCGCTGTGGGATATCAAAGGAAAAGCCTTTAACGTCCCTGTCTATGAATTATTAGGCGGAGCCGCCCGGGATAACATTAAAGTTTATTCGTGGATTGGTGGCGACCGGCCAAGTGAAGTCGCTGAACAAGCGCAAGACCGTTTTGATCGTGGCTTTACTGCCGTTAAAATGAATGCTACCGAAGAATTGCACTATATCGACTCTTACAAAAAAGTGGATGAAGTTGTTGAACGGGTGGCATCCATTCGGGAACGTTTTGGTGACGCGATGGATATCGGTGTGGATTTCCACGGTCGGGTGCATAAACCAATGGCTAAAGTTCTAGCGAAGGCCCTGGAGCCATTCCACCCAATGTTTTTGGAAGAAGTTGTCTTGCCGGAAAATGAAGAGCATTACAAAGAAGTTGCCGATGCAGTTGCTGTCCCTTTAGCAACCGGCGAACGTTTGTACACTCGCTGGCAGTTTAAAAATATCTTCAAACAAGGCGCCATCGATATTATCCAACCAGACGTAGCCCTTTGCGGCGGAATTTTAGAAACCCGCAAAATTGCGGCTATGGCTGAAGCTCATGATATGGCCGTGGCACCACATGCACCATACGGACCAGTTGCATTAGCAGCTACCTTGCAAGTGGACTCATGTACACCAAATGTCTTTATCCAAGAACAAAGCTTGGGTATCCACTACAATAAAGGCTTTGATTTGTTGGATTTTGTCAAAAACAAAGAAGTTTTCCAATACAAAGACGGCTATGTTGACCTACCTTCTAAACCAGGCCTTGGTTTGGAAATGGATGAAGACCGCATTAAGGAAATTTCTCAAGAAGGTTTGGTTTGGACCAACCCACAATGGAAAAACTACGACGGCACCATCGCCGAGTGGTAAAAATAAGTAAAGGATGATAGAAAATGGCAGAAGCACTAGTGATTGCAGGCTTTTTAGGATTGTTGGTCGTCTTACAAGTAAAAGATCAAAAGAAAATTATCGTGGCGGCTCAAACCAGCTGGATTCGTATGGGTTTGAGTATCGCATTGACGGTAGCGATACTTGTAATCTTTTGGCCAAGTAATCTGGCGGATCAAATTAAACTGGGGGCTTTTGCCGCTATTATCCTGATCAATGGTTTCTTAAAAGAAGGCTTGTCACAAGAAGGAGTCGTTAAACTAGGTGTCTTGAACGGCGAGTTTGCCCGCTACCCCCAAATTCAAATTGAAGAATTAGCTGGTGGCAACTCTTTTGTTTCCTTCTACAAGAGTAAGAATAATTCTTTCTCCCTGGTCTTTGGCAAATCGCAAGCTGAGATGGTGGCGGCTTTACAACAATTGGCCACTGATTCAGAGCTGGTTCTGGGTGAAATGGCGGATGAGAAACGTCCGCTTGCAAAGGGGAGTGCCCGATGATTTACGTAGCACGTCATGGTCAGACCCAATATAATGTGGACGGCAAAATTTGCGGTCATGCGGATATTGAGCTGACGGAAGTCGGTTATGCTCAAGCAGAGGAATTGGCTCAATTGGTCAGCGACTTGGAGCAGCCAATCACTAAAATCTATGTCTCACCATTGAGGCGGGCCCAGGAAACGGCCCGAATCATTAATGAAAAAGTGTCGGTACCCATTGAGGTGGAACCGCGCCTAATTGAGATGGATTTTGGACAGTATGATGGCTTACCAATTGAAACACCGGAATTCCAAAAGGTTCGTGTGGAATTCTCGCTACCATTACCAGACGGCGAATCCATCATGGATGTTGCCGGTCGGGTGTATCCTTTGCTGGCAGAGTTGGAACAAAGTGACGAAGATGTTTTGTTGGTGTGTCACAATGCCTTGATTCGGGTGATTGACAATTATTTTCATGGGAAGACGATGATTGACTTCTTGAAATTCAATGTGGACAATACTCAGCTGTTGAGGTACGAAAGGAAACGATATTAATTAATGATATTTATATTAAAAAGGCAATCCATCTGAGGTGGATCGCCTTTTTGGTTCTGTTGCAAAGTTTTAAATAAAGAATAAAATCCCTTACGGTATCTATGA
>CAZSBA010000090.1:0-7575 GCA_964605035.1 uncultured Proteiniphilum sp.
CCAATCTCAAGGCACTCCTGCAGGTTGAGTAATGTATCAACAACAGTTGGTTTCTGCACTTGAGCATTAACTACTGTTGTTAATAAAATTAGTATTGCCGAAGCTATCTGTTTTCTTTTTAACTGAATAAAAAGTCTCATTATTCTGTGTTTAAATTATTGTCTTAGTCTTGAATGTTAATTGAAGAGTCCTCATTTTCTTCTAAAAGATTATCTCCATTCTTCTTTTCCCTGGCCATTTTGCGGTCGGTTGACAGATAAATATACATTGCCGGAATAAGATACAGTGTGAGGAACGTAGAGATAAGCAAACCTCCGATAACTGCTGTCCCCATGGCGATACGGCCATTAGCACCTTCGCCCGTGGCAAGAGCCAATGGGAGTAAACCAAGCACAGTAGAAATACTTGTCATTAGAATTGGTCGCAACCTCTGTGTTGCAGCTCCAATTATTGCAGTTGTCTTATCGAGTCCTGCAGTTTGACGCTGATTAGCAAACTCAACAATTAGAATGCCATTTTTTGTGACCAGTCCCACTAGCATAATAATACCAATCTGACTATATATATTTATAGTTATACCAAATACCCACATGAACAACAGAGCACCAAAAAGGGCAAGGGGAACGGTAAACATAATCACAAACGGATCTTTGAAGCTCTCAAACTGTGAGGCCATAACAAGGAAGATAAGCAATATGGCAAGTCCAAACGCAAATAAAAGGCTAGATGAACTTTCGCGGAAGTTTCTCGACTCACCTTCAAGGGCGGTTCTGAAAGTGTCATCAAGTACATCAGCCGCGATACGATCCATCTCTTCTAGTCCTTCACCCAGAGAGTATCCGGGAGCAAGTGCAGCCGTCATAGTGGCTGAGTTGAAACGGTTGTATCTATAAAGCTGGGGAGGAGCAACCGACTCTTCTAACTTCACCAGGTTGTCCATCTGAATCATATCCCCAGTGTTGTTTTTGATATAAATAGTTCTCAAATCGACAGGTGTGTTACGTTGTTGACGGTTAATCTCTCCTAGAATCTGGTATTGCTTACCGTTCATATAAAAATAACCCATACGCTGACCACTAAGTGCATATTGTAATGTTTGGCCAATATCTCTTGTACTCACACCAAGTAGTGCGGCCTTATCTCTGTCAATTATAATACGTGTTTCGGGTTTAGTAAACTTCAGGTCTACATCAGACATTTGGAAATATGGGCTTGCATTCATTCTATCTAAGAAAGACGGGATATGTTCTTGCAATTTCTCAATGTTGGGGGCTTGCAGAACATATTGAATTGGCATACCGGAACGGCGACCACCAAAAGTGGACTGCTGTTGCACAAATGCACGCGCTGCATTTTCGTCTCTTACAGCTGCCGAGAGTTCGTTGGCTATCTCCATTTGCGAACGCTCACGATCCTTCATATCTGGAAGAACCAGGCGCACCATGGCCCATCCTCCTCGTATCATAGTGATATTCGACTCTTTATCATATGCAACTGAGTCGGCAATAGCAGATATACGATCGGTATAATCTCTTATAAACTCATATGTGGCACCCTCAGGTGCAGAGCTTCTTACTATAATCTGCGATCGGTCTTCAAGCGGTGCCATCTCATCTGGAATCACGTTCCATAAAACTGCAATTAGTATTCCCGACACGATAACTATCGGAAACACAATCCACTTCTTGCTTAAAAATGCGAGTAATGTTTTGTTGTAGAAGCGATTCATGCTTTCAAACATAACCTCGGTTTTTTCGTAAAACCTGCTTTTCTTCTTTCCGCTCTTAAGCAGTTTAGAAGAAAGCATTGGCACGAACGACAGTGCTACAAAAGTTGAAATTAAAACTGCCCCGGATATAACAATACTAAACTCGCGAAACAATCGGCCCGTCATCCCTTCTAGGAAAACGATAGGGAAGAAAATGGCAACTAGTGTAATTGTTGTTGATAGAACTGCAAAGAAAATCTCTCTCGACCCCACTATTGAGGCCTCCACAGGGTTCATGCCACTCTCTACCTTATGATAGATGTTTTCTACCACTACAATAGCATCATCCACCACAAGCCCCACCGCCAGCACAAGTGCTAACATCGACAGAACATTTATAGAGAATCCTGCAAGGAACATCACAAAAAATATACCTATCAATGAGATTGGAATAACAATTGCGGGTATAAGCGTAACCCTTATATTTCTTAGGAAGAAGAATATGATCAATACTACAAGCACAAAAGCAATTAGCACAGTTTTCTCAACCTCTTTAATTGAAGACCTGATAAACACTGTGTTGTCAAAAGCAACATCAAGTATTACATCTTCAGGAAGGTCTTTTTGCATCTGCTCCATACGTAGCCTCACCTCATCGGCAATACTTATATGATTTGCACCCGGTTGAGGTATTATTACTGTACTAACCATTGGAATGCCGTTTCTGCGAAGTATATTTTGTCTGTTGGCAGCATCAAGTTCGGCATAGCCCACATCTTTAAATCTTACTATACGGAAATCATCCTCAATAATAATAAGGTTATTGAAATCTTCGGGAGTCTCCATTAGCCCCATAGTACGAATCGATTGTTCGATATGGTCACCCTCAATACTGCCGGCTGGCAGCTCTATGTTTTCACGATCGAGTGCACTCTTAATATCCATAGGTGTAATATTAAAAGAAGCCATTTTTATGGGATCTAGCCATAGTCGCATCGCATAGCGATACTCGCCCCATATATCAACTGCACTAACGTTAGGTATCGTCTGCAAGCGCTCCTTAACTGTAAGGTCGGCAATTTCAGAAAGCTCAAGCATCGAGCGAATCGGACTCTGCACAGTAATCTGCATAATTGGGTCGGAGTCGGCATCGGCCTTAGACACTGTTGGTGGGTCGGCATCTCTTGGTAGATATCTCTGTGCAACAGAAACTTTGTCTCTCACATCATTTGCCGCCGTCTCCATATTAACACTCAGTTCAAACTCCACCGTGATGCGCGAACTTCCCTGGCTACTTCGGCTCACTAATGAGCGAATACCGGGAATACCGTTGATGTGCTGCTCTAACGGTTCGGTTATCTGATTCTCTATAACTTCAGCATTAGCACCAGGGTAAGAGACATGCACCGTAATGATTGGGTTGTCAACGTTGGGATACTCACGAACGGGGAGACTAGAATAACCGATAATTCCAAAGATAATGATAATGAGTATCATTACAGTGGCCAAAACCGGTCGTCTTATAGTTAATTCCGATAAATTCATAATATTAATCTGCGCTGTTTTCTGTCATACGGTCAATTCTCACCGGCATTCCGGTTCTCAGCTGCATAACACCTGTGGTGAGCAGAGTATCACCAACATTTAGTCCACTTATAACCTCAACAGAAGAAGAGGTACGCATACCTGTGATAATCTCTACCTCCTGAGCTATACCGTTTCTATAAACATAGGCAATATCGCGACCCATCTCCTTAACACTAGATATGCTGGGTATTACAATTGCATTCTCGGTCTGGTCGAGCTTTATTTGGATGCTAGCCGACTGTCCCGGTTTAATTCTGCCGTCGCTATTATCATATCTGGCACGAGCAAACAAACTGAGAGTGTTTAAGTCGAGCTTCGATTCCACCGCATAAACAGTTGCATTCAAAACCTCAAGATTATTTTCAACGTTAAAAGTTATCTCACTTCCCGGGCGTATTAGGTTTACAAAATTCTGAGTTAAAGAAAACTCAATCTTAAGCGGTGATATCTTTGTGAGGTTCGCTATCACTACGTTTGGCGATGCATAAGCACCCTCGCTCACCTGTCTAAGACCAATTACTCCACTAAAAGGAGCCCTGAGTTCCGTTTGGGCAATGCGAGCTTTCACAAGTTCGATGTCTGCCTTAAGAGTCTCTAGTTGAGTTGACACCGATTGATATGTTTCTTGACTGATGGCATCTTTTTCGAGCAATGTTTGCTGACGAAAAAGTCTGTCTTCAGCTAGCGGCATTTGAGTCTCCAGTTTCCTAAGTTCTGCCTGCAATGGAGCATCATTTACCTTAGCCAGCAATGTGCCCTTATTAACAAACGTACCCTCTTGGAAATAGATGTTAGTTATTTTTCCTGGCGACTCAAAGGTTAGGTCTACTTCTTCATCGGGAAGCAATACCCCTGTTATTCGAAACATGTTGTTAAGTACTTGTGGTTCAAGCACTGTAGCCGATACTACCAACTCAGACCTTGCTCCTCCTCCTCTTGCGTTGGGCTGTGAAGGTGAGGCACCTGTTTCATTGTCGGATGCGAACAACTTTTTAATTGCAGGAAAAAACGCCATTCCCAGTATTAGAACAGCGATGGTTGCAAAAACGATAATCTTGGTTCTTTTATTCATAATTGTGTGCAAAGATTCTTTAAATGTACTTCTTTTCGATCAATCATAATAAACTAATATTTAGTTTTTAGTTTTTTTAGAGGATTTTATCGACATAAAGCCATTTTCAGTCGACGAACAATTTTTTTGAGTGGCGATTAATAACTATTTTTGACAAATTATATTCACATTATCAATATTCACAATTATGAGAAAACTATATCTAATCGTTTCGCTTATGGCAGCATGTTTTTTTAATACAGAAGCACAGGACTGGGCAAATCTAGAGCGATTCAGAGAGGCAAACGAGAAACTTGCACCTGCAAAAGTATGCGACGACAGAGTAGTATTTATGGGAAATTCTATAACTCAGGGTTGGATTGATCAAGTTCCTGAATTTTTTGCCCCCGAGAAGCATTACATAAACAGAGGAATTGGAGGGCAAACTACTCCTCAGATGCTAATTCGTTTTCGTCAGGATGTAATAAACCTAAATCCCAAAGTGGTGGTTATTCTTGCAGGCACAAATGATATTGCAGGTAATACAGGACCCTCGACACTTGAGATGATAGAAGATAATATACACTCTATGACAGAGTTGGCACAAGCAAACGGAATAGCAGTGGTTTTATGCTCAGTCCTTCCTGTGTACGACTATCCATGGAGAACAGGGTTGGAGCCTGCACCAAAAATAATGGAGCTTAACAAGCGCATAAAAGAATTTGCAGCCAGTCGAGGAGCAGTTTATTGCGATTATTTTACTGCTATGGCCGACGATAGAAATGGTTTGCCTAAAGAGATTTCGGATGATGGTGTGCATCCAAACAAAGCGGGTTATGCGATAATGCAGCCTATTGTTGATAATGCTATTGCACGTGCCCTTTTGATGTGGAAAAAGTAAACTCTTTGGGGTTTTTTAATCCAGGCGCAGAATAATATTTTTCGATATTTCCTTTTATAGTAATTTTTCTGCCTAGGTTGAAAGGGTTGTCAAGTAGATTAATCTCATCCCTAAGCTTTCCTGCTGGTAGTTCAACCGGGAATATTTCACTTGTGGAGGACTCATTTTGATAATCTGCAAGTGCAAGTACTGTGCGTTTTGCTGACGCTGGATCTGAGGTGAAGCTTTTTACCGAGGTGCCTGTAAAGCTGCCAACAATGTAGCCATTTATCCATACACCTTTTTGTTCTTCCTTTTCCTTTGCCTCTGCAATAGAGTAGGGAGCCAACTTAGAGCCTTTTATTGCAGGTGGAATTTGATCAGTTTGCTCCACAATAACATCAGAAGCAGGACCCTCCAGCCAGTCGTTTATATTACCTTGCAACCCTTGCACCATTTCATCGGCATTGAGCGCAATATTGTATGTATAAAGTGTCGATTTTTTGAAAGAGGTTATGTTTTTATCATTACCCAAAGAGTATCTGTATGCCTTACTCTCATTACCTTCAAAAATAAGCCAAATATCTTTTTGCTTTAAATCATCCTCGGGGAGCAGAATCGCTTCAATAGGCTCGCCATCGTTGTTAACCATAAGCTCTACATCTGCATAATCAGTTGCAGGCTGCAACACACCAGTGTTCAGATCGAACATCGCTTTTGTGGCAACATTAGTTATCACCACCCTCATTTCACTTAAGTTGTAATCGCTGTAACCTATTATATTAATCACAATCTTGCAAAGCTGGTGTGAGAAAGAGAGGTTAACCTCTCTTTCGTTCTTGTTAAAATTAACAGAGTTATCTGAATACATAAAATCGATGTTAAACAGATTAACCTGTGAAGAGACATCAATCGGGTATTTAAAATCATTAATAGTCTTTCGATAAGGGTAATAAGCAATAAAATCTACTTTGTTGCCAGTGCTTGGAAAATATAAAGCATCTGACTCCGAAGCTGCCGTAAAACTACTGTTTCCACTTGGGTTTATATATTTAGCGTTATTATGGAGGGTGTTTTCGATAAGAGATTTACCAGCATCTTTCATGTATATACCAACCTGGTCGCTTTTATGCCAAGTTGTGTTTGTAGCACGTGTAGTTATACCTTCGATATGAGCACTAAAATTAACTCTGTTTTCTTCCAAACTCCAGTCGGCCGGCACTCCCTCGCAAGAAACGATCAACAAGCAGATTAACCAAATAGAAAGAACCTCAATTTTCATGATATTAATATATTTAAATTTAAAAACTTTAACCTGTTTATACTCATGGAACTAACCAGTAATATATAATGATAGGAATCGATTATAAACTGCCAGTTTAACATAACAGGTGTAATCTTTTCATCCGTTCGTTATAATATAAAAACGAACATTATAACAAAAAATGTGAAATTGCCAAATAATAGTGAATGATTTCAAATACTCAACAAATTATCAAGAAATACGTTTAAAGTAGAAATAGGATATAATGGAAAATTTAAACAGATACTCAAAAACAATAACTCAAGATCCCACGCAGCCTGCTGCACAAGCACAATTGTATGCATTGGGGCTGACAGAGACCGATTTAACCAAAGCTCAGGTAGGGATTGTTAGCATGGGCTACGATGGTAACCCCTGTAACATGCATCTAAACGGACTGGCTATGGAGATAAAGAAAGGTGTGTGGAAACAAAATCTTGCAGGATTTATTTTTCATACAATTGGTGTGAGTGATGGAATGAGCAACGGCACCGACGGTATGCGATACTCGCTTGTGAGCCGTGAGGTGATAGCCGACTCAATTGAGACAGTATGCGGAGCTCAATATTATGACGCCCTTATTGCTGTGCCTGGGTGCGATAAAAATATGCCCGGATCGCTTATTGCTATGGGAAGGCTCAACCGACCATCCATAATGGTTTACGGTGGAACCATTGCACCGGGTCGTTACAAAGGTGAAGATCTTAATATAGTATCTGCTTTTGAGGCTCTAGGCAAAAAGATTGCTGGTAAGTTAGATGAAAAAGATTTTAAAGAGATTGTAAAGAGAAGCTGTCCAGGTGCTGGAGCCTGTGGAGGAATGTATACAGCCAACACCATGGCAGCCGCAATTGAGGCAATGGGGATGAGCTTGCCATATAGTAGCAGTAACCCTGCAGTAAGTAAAGAGAAGCGGCAGGAATGTTTAGAAGCAGGCAAATACATTAGATTGTTACTAGAAAGAGATATAAAGCCACGCGATATAATGACACGTGAGGCATTTGAAAACGCAATAACAATTATAATTGCACTAGGAGGTAGTACCA
>CAZSBA010000091.1:0-7488 GCA_964605035.1 uncultured Proteiniphilum sp.
TAAACATAAATAGATTATGAAAAAGTTCGATACAGTTGAAGAACTATCAGAATACTTGAGAATTTCAAAAAGTACATTTTTATTAAATGATAATACAACCGATAGGGTAGAAAGTTCAAGCCACAATGTAGAAGAGATAGCAGTTCAATCGCTTAACCTCAATGAGGTTGAAGAACTCATATTATCTGTGGATTTTTCTAAATGTTTATTCTTAGGATGTGTCATGTCAGACGATCTGTTGCACCATTTGTTGCCCGATAATTTTATTTTTCCTTTGTTAGAAGTGCCATTTAATACATATCCAAACCGATTATATAATAAGGAGACTCTATACAATGGTTTTGACTATAAAGCTCCCAAAACCTACTCAAACACTCTAGATAAAATTGTATATGACTACTATCAGCAGTCGCTCAAGAAAAACTCAATTAAAGATACTCTGGCTCAACGCCTTCACGATCATTCTATAACCGACACATTGCATGAGTTCATTGCCAATTACGATGAGCGCAGATTAGTGGCTATAATGGGAGGTCACAAGGTAAAGCGCACCGACGATATGTATATTCAGGTTGCTCAATTGTCTAAAACACTTACTGAAAATGGATATCTTATGTTGTCGGGTGGAGGCCCCGGTGCAATGGAGGCAACTCACTTTGGTGCATGGATGTCGGGTCGCTCAAATGATGACCTGCTAGACGCTGCTACAATACTTGCCGAGGCACCTGTCTATTCAGATGAGAACTGGCTAGCAACATCTTTCAGGGTTATGGATAAATTTCCCGATCCACTATATAACAGTCTGGGTATCCCCACATGGCACTACGGGCACGAGCTGCCTACACCATTTGCTACTCACATTTCCAAATACTTCGAGAATAGTGTAAGAGAAGAGGGTCTTCTAGCACTTGCTAAGGGAGGGGTAATATTTACTCCTGGAAGTGCAGGTACCATGCAAGAGGTTTTTCAAGATCTTGCACAAAATCACTATGAGTCTTACGGTTACGCCAGTCCCATGATATTCTTGAATGTCGATTTCTGGACAAAGGCCCGACCAATATATCCCATCATTCAGCAAATGTCTGATAACGGAGATTTAATGAACCTCAACCTTGGTTTATATGACAACAACGAAGACGTTTTAGAGCATCTTAAAAGGTTTGTTTAAGTTAGATAAATGAGTTAGTATAATATATCAACCTTTATACTTTTCATAATTTTTGAGTTAGCTAGCGAGGGGCTCAATTGCTCCTTCACACTCCAGTCGTGGGGCAGGGTCACCTGTTGCCATCGCGAGTCATCAAGTGAAACTGCCTGTCCCTCTTTATGGTCATTAAGAATAAACATCCAGTTTTCATTAATCTTTTCAGGATTACCAAATGACACCTGCGCTAGTAGTGACTGCACGATTCCTGTTACCTGCAAAATAGCTATTAAGAGTAAATATTTCTTCATGTGATTATTTGTTTTAATTGTTAATAGCGATCCTCTCGTGAATCAGAGAATTTCAACACCCTGCTCCTCGCATAACTCCAGGGCCATTTCGCGCAAACGGAATTTCTGTATCTTGCCACTTCCTGTCATAGGAAACTCATCAACAATAAACACATAACGAGGTGTTTTATACTTTGCAATATGTCCTTTACAAAACTCTCTCACATCTTGTGTGTTTAGGTCATAACCGTCCTTTTGTATAATAAAAGCACCCACATCCTCACCATATCGCTTTGATGCCACCGCAACCACTTGTACATCCTTCACGCCCGGCATCTTGTATAAATAATCTTCTACTTCTTTAGGTGAAATATTCTCACCGCCTCTTATTATAATATCCTTTATTCTTCCGGTTATCCTGAAATTTCCATTTTCATCCTTTACACCCAAATCACCCGAGTGCATAAAGCCATTGCTGTCAATCACCTGCGCAGTTGCTACAGGATTATTATAGTAACCCTTCATCACATTATATCCACGACAGCACATCTCTCCGGCATCACCCACATTACATTCTTCACCCGTTACAGCATCTAATATCTTTACCTCTGTGAACTCATACTCACTTCCCACAGTAGTACAACGTACATCAAAAGGATCATCCACTCTAGTCTGTGTCATACCTGGCGAAGTCTCGGTCATCCCATACACACTAGTGAGATCCATGTACATCTTTTCGTTAACCTGCCGCATAAGCTCCTCTGGGCAGAGGGCTCCCGCCATAATACCTGTTCTAAGTGAACTCATATCAAACATATCAAACATAGGATGATTTAGCTGAGCAATAAACATAGTAGGTACCCCATGCAGCACGGTACACCTCTCCTTATGCACAGAAGCCAAAGTTATTAACGGATCAAACCGCTCAACCATCACCTGCGTACTTCCATGGGTAAGACAGCACATGGTTGCAAGCACCACACCAAAGCAATGAAACAGTGGAACACAAACACAACACTTATCCTCAGGTGTAAAATTCATATGAACTCCTGTAAGATAACCATTATTTGAAATATTATGATGAGTAAGCATCACACCTTTTGGAAATCCTGTAGTACCCGAAGTATACTGCATATTTACCACATCATGGCAATTGGTAAGAAACTTCAATCTCTTGAACTCATCATTGGCAACATTCTTTCCCAGTAAAAGTATCTCTGCAGTGTTATACATTCCTCTGTACTTTTCCTGACCAATATATACCACATTTTTTAATTCGGGAAAGCGATCAGATTTTAACTTTCCCCTTTGCGTAGTTCTCAACTCTGGTAAAAGCTCATATATAATATCAGTATAATTACTACCCGGCACTCCATCTGTCATGCACAATGTATGCATATCAGAATTTTTAATAAGGTATTCCAACTCTTCAGATCTATAGCTTGTATTGACAGTCACTGCCACTGCACCTATCTTTGCGGAAGCATATAAAAATGTAAGCCAGTCGGGAACATTCTGAGCCCAAATACCCACATTGCTACCTCTGGTAACACCAATACTAATAAGCCCCTTAGCCATATCATCCACCCTTTCGTTGAACTTCTTCCAGGTAAAACGCAGATCACGATCAGAATAAACAATATACTCCTTATCAGGCGTTTTCTCAGCCCAATACTCAAGCCAGTCACCTAATGTTTTTTCAAACAACTCTAATTTAGAATTATTGCCCATGAATTATTTTTAATAAGTTAACTACTACGCTGGAGAATAAACCACAGCCAAAACCTTAGCAGTTTCCTCTCCATTTGAAGTTACCAAATGATTCACAATAGAATCATAATAAATACTATCAGCTTTTTGTAGAATATATAGCTCATTGCCATATTTTACCTTAATAGACCCCTGCAGAACAAACAAAAATTCTTCACCTTCATGAGAAGAAGCAGCTTCCTTGCCATTCCCTGAGTCAATATCAATTAAAAATGGTTCCATATTCCTGCCAGCCTTACTTGCAGCCAGCGATATAAAATCCATATGAGAGTTATTATTAGAATTATGACTAGTGAAAGTTACTGAATGAAGCTTATTATCACCTCTGTTTACTACAGGTCCCATCTCCTCACTATCATCAAGCAAAGTGCCCAATCGCACACCCAATGCTCGCGAAATTTTAATTAAAAACGAAAGTGAAGGTATAGTGTTGCTTTCGCAAATCCTTTTTACCTGCTCCACAGTTAAACCTGCCCCTTCGGCCAGTTGCTCTGTTGTAATTTTCTTGTCGGTACAAATAATTCTGATTCTTTCTGTTACTTTTGACATAGATTTAATAGTAGTTTGTTCTGTTTAATTAGATTTATACAACAAAAGTAAAATATTATAGTCAAATGGACAAATAATATTACAAATTGTTATTTTGTATAGCTAATTTGTTGCAATTTGGATTGATGCAATCAGTTTAATGACCTATTTTAATAATATTACTCAACTTTAAATGAAAAGATGTACTTTTGTTACAAATAAAATAATCTTTCAAATGAAAAAAATATTTATTTATATGTGTATTGCAGCTGCTTCTGCTTCTTGCAGTCAAAAAAGTAAACAATTGGTAGAGGTTAATTATCCCGAAACCCAAAAAGTGGATGTTGTAGATACCTATTTCGGTGTAGAGGTTAACGATCCTTATAGATGGTTGGAGGACGATAGATCAGACGAAACCGCATCTTGGGTTAACGCACAAAACGAAGTAACGTTTGGTTACTTAGACAATATTCCATATAAGAATCAAATTAAAAATCAACTTGAGGAAATATGGAATTATGAAAAAATTGGAGCACCGTTTATTGAAGGAGATTACACTTTCTATTATAAAAATGACGGTTTGCAAAATCAATATGTCTTGTATCGAAAAGACAAAGATGGAACAGAAGAAGTGTTTCTCGACCCTAATGATTTCTCTGATGATGGAACCACATCCTTGGCAGGCTTAGCTTTCTCAAGAGATAGCAAAACGATAGCTTATGCCATTTCTGAAGGGGGTAGCGACTGGAGAAAAGTGATTATAATGGATGTTGAATCCAAATCAATTATAGGTGATACACTCATAGATATTAAGTTTAGCGGACTTTCATGGAAAGGCAACGAAGGATTCTATTATTCAAGTTATGATAAACCAACAGGCAGTGAGCTTTCTGAAATGACCGACCAGCACAAGTTGTATTATCATAAATTGGGTACTCCACAATCGGAAGATAAAGTAATATTCGGGTATGACATTAAAAGACGTTATGTTGGAGGTACTGTTACCGAAGATGATAAGTACCTAGTTATAACAGCGGCCAATTCTACATACGGAAATGAGTTGTATATTATGGATTTAGCCAACCCTAACAGCAATATTACTGCAATAGTAGATAACTACGATAACGATCATTACTTGATCGACAACATTGGAGATACTTTGTTAATCATGACCGACAAGGATGCTCCCAACGGTAAAATAGTAGCCGTAGATGCTAAAAACATCTCAGCTCCCTGGGTCGATTTTATACCTGAAACTGAGAATGTGCTAACCCCTTCAACAGGTTCAGGGTATATATTTGCACATTACATGAAAGATGCAATTTCTCAAGTAATGCAGTATGATTATGAAGGAAATCTTATTCGTGAGGTAGAGCTACCAGGTGTGGGTACTGTTGGAGGATTTAGTGGCAAGAAAGAAGACTCTACTCTTTATTTCTCGTTTTCTAATTACATCACAGCAGGAACCATTTACTCCTATAACCCCGATGCAGGAAGTGCAGAGGTTTATGAAAAACCAGATGTTAAATTTAACTCCGATAATTATGAGTCGAAACAAGTGTTTTATACATCAAAAGATGGTACACGAGTTCCAATGATTATCTCCTACAAAAAAGGGATTAAGCTAAACGGAAAAAACCCTACAATTCTTTACGGTTACGGAGGATTTAACGTTAGCCTTACCCCCGGGTTTTCTGTAACCAATGCCGTGTGGATGGAAAACGGCGGAGTCTATGCTGTACCCAATATTAGAGGTGGAGGTGAATATGGAAAAGAGTGGCACATTCAAGGTACTCAAATGCAAAAACAGAATGTTTTTGACGACTTTATTGCTGCAGCCGAATATCTTATCGATGAAGGATTTACCTCACCCGATTATTTAGCGATAAGAGGAGGTTCAAACGGTGGTCTGTTAGTTGGCGCATGTATGATTCAACGTCCCGACTTGTTTAAAGTTGCCCTGCCTGCAGTGGGAGTTTTGGATATGCTTCGTTATCATACCTTCACCGCAGGAGCAGGTTGGGCATATGACTACGGAACAGCAGAGCAGAATAAGGAGATGTTTGAGTATCTATTAGGATATTCACCCGTTCATAATGTTAAGCAGGGAGTGGAATATCCAGCCACACTGATTACTACAGCCGATCACGATGATAGAGTAGTGCCTGCACACAGCTTCAAGTTTGCCTCAGTACTACAAGAAAACCAAAGCGGAACAAACCCGGTATTAATCCGAATTGACGTTAACGCAGGACATGGCCAAGGGAAGCCGCTCTCAAAAACAATAGAAGAAAATGCCGACATACAAGCATTCACTCTGTTTAATATGGGTGTTGAAAATCTGAATAAGTAAATTACAGAGGCAAACAGGGAGCTTCTGCCGTAAAGCAGTAGCTCCCTGATGCATCTGTTAATATTATTATTAAAGCGGGAAGTTCACCATAAGATGCTTATCGCTTCTTACATAGGTTGATGTAACTTCGGCATTTAGTGATGTGGCACTTCCAGAAACAGTAATCTGCTGAATAGAACGCGGATACAGTACAACATGCCTCGATGAATTTCCATCATTAATATTCATTTCAAAATATAAATCGCTGTTGTTACGCAATTCACGGTAATTTGTAATATCTCCATTTCTATTCTCTTCGGAATAGTGAGTAGGCATAAGCTCCACACAAGCATTGAATAAAGCAAGTACATTTTCCTCCTTGCCAACCAAGTATTTGCTAGCCCATGCAACTGTTCTTCCTGCATCTAATGCTTCTCTTATAGATTCAGCAGTACGCTCTTCAGCCATTACTAAAGTCATAGTACGATGCACAAAATCCTTTTGAAGGTCATAATCATGAGCAACAAGATTGTGTATATCAGTTGATCCCATAACGGTTAACCCCTTATCCACGCACCAGTCCAAAGCTTTTGTGTGAAAACCAAACCCGTTAATAACCTCAATTCCGTGTAATGCATTGTTTTTGTACAAATCATCCACAAAAGGTATCCATTCATAAGATCCTTCAATACCAGGCTGCCATCCCGGATGATTCCAAAATATAAATGCATCCTGTTCAACGGCTTTCATTACTGCTGCTCTGTTGTACTCGTTTTCATTGTTTTCAATAAATTCAGATGGATCAGTAATATATATTGCATTAAAATGACCCGGAGGGGTTCCACGAGTAATTTCCGTACCTTTCACCAATATGAGGTTGTTTTTTGCTGCACTCATTTTCAGCAGTTCATAACCACGGCTATGATTTACATTAACATCCGATTTATGAGGAGTATATTCAATATGATCTGTAATAGCATAAGAGTCGAGACCCTCTTCCCAAGCTTCCTGATTACGAACATTTGGCCAAACATGCCCATCAGAAAAAACAGTGTGCATATGGAAGTCGCACTTCAACACATGATAATTTCCCACGTTCGGAATGATAACGTTATCTCTGAATATGGGGCGTCTGTTTTCATCCAGATACTTCATTCCCCCCGCTTCTCTTATTTGTCCAAAAGCAAATATCGGTATTAGAATTAGTCCGATAATTAGTAGATTCTTAGTTTCAAAGCATTTCATAGTAAATTTTGTTTTTATAAATTAACTACTGCAAATTTAATAAAATTTTTCTTTCCTTTATATTTGTATTACTAAACTGAAAAACAAATTGTTAAATAATGAGAAGTTTTGCCGCTATCGATTTTGAAACCGCCAATGAGCAACGTACAAGTGTTTGCAGTGTGGGAGTTGTTATAGTG
>CAZSBA010000092.1:0-4867 GCA_964605035.1 uncultured Proteiniphilum sp.
TCTTTGGTTATGGAAAAGAAAACAATAGATATCTATAAAGCTAACAAGCTGGCTTTATTACTATTTGTGGGTTTTGCTCTGATTTTTGGACTGCCATTTTATCTGTTATGGAGGCCTGTAATTGGGTTTTCCATGCAAAGTATTATAATTTTTCTAATACTCTTAACTATTGGTGTGGTTATTCATGAATTGATTCATGGGTTTGTTTTTGGACTATTTGCAAAGAGTCGGTTTAAGAGTATTCGCTTTGGCGTACTGTGGGAGTATTTCACTCCTTATTGTCATTGTAAAGAGCCCATTAAACTAAAATATTATATTATTGGAGCTCTAATGCCTGCATTAATTTTAGGTTTTTTACCTGCAATAGTTTCTATTTTAAACGGTAACTTAATGCTGTTAATTTTAGGGGTTATTTTTATAAGTGCTGCAGCCGGTGATTTTTATGTGGTATGGATTTTAAGAAAAGAGAGCATGAATATCTCTGTGCTTGATCATCCTTCAGAGCCAGGTTGTATTATTTATCGAGAGAATTAATATTATCGCTACCTTTGGTGTTATGCAAACATTTGCCGATAGAGTTATTGATTTCAACAGAAATCTTGTTTACAATGGAGATATGCCTTCTGGTTTTCAGGTTATGAATCCTTTTTTAGATAACCCCGAGACAATGAAGGTGATGAGTGAGTTTTATTATAAATATTATAATGATAACCAGAAGAGGAGATTTATAATTGGCATAAATCCTAGTCGCAATGGTGCTGGGGTTACAGGTATTCCTTTTACTGATACAAAAAGGCTTGAGAGTGTTTGCGGAATTAGGATGGAGTCGGCCCGAACACATGAGGTCTCATCTGTTTTTGTATATGACGTGATAGAGGCTTATGGAGGGACGGCGAGGTTTTACAATGATTTTTATATTAACTCACCTTTTCCTCTTGCAATTATAAGGGAGTCGAAAGATGGAAATTGGCTAAATGCTAATTATTACGATGACCCAAAGTTGTTTAATATGGTGAAGGATTTTATGATTGATTCTTTAAAGAAGCACATTGATATGGGCTTAGATACTTCTGAGGTTTTTATATTGGGTAAGAAGAATGCCGATTTTATTGCTAAACTAAATGCTGAAGTAAAAATGTTTGATAAGCTTACAGCTCTTGAGCATCCTCGTTATATTCAGCAATATAAATCGAGATACAAACAGTTATATATTGATAAGTATATTAACGCATTTTTTACTTTATGATAAAAAAGCTGCTTAAAATAGGCGTAAACAGCGAAAAGATTAGTTCTTTTGTAAGTAAATAGTTTCAAAATAACATTTATGATGATCCATGATTTAACAGAACTGATAACTAGAGCTAAAGAAAGACCCAAAAGAAGAATAGCAGTGGCTGCGGCTGAGGATGAAAATGTGTTGAAATCTTTGCAGAGCGCCATGAACGAGGGTATAATTATTCCAATTCTGGTAGGTTGTAGAAATAAAGTTGAACAGATTGCCCAACAGATTAATTTCGACTTAGATAAGGTGGAGATTATTGATAATAGAAATAGAGATGTGAATTCTGTAGCATTAGCTGTGGAGCTCATTAGAGATGGTGAGGCAGATTTCTTAATGAAGGGATTGGTTCAAACGGGTGACCTGCTGAGAGGGGTTTTGGATAAAGAAAAGGGACTGCCGATAGAACGACTTCTTAGTCATGTTGCTCTATTTCAATCGCCTTATTACCACAAGGTTTTTTGTGTTACTGATGTTGCAATGAATATAGCTCCTGATTTGGAGGCTAAGGTTAAGATTTTAAATAATGCTGTAAGTGTGTTTCATCAACTGAGAATAGAAAATCCAAAAGTGGCTGTTGCAGCTGCGGTAGAGTATGTTAATCCTAAAATGGAAGCTACTGTGCATGCAGCTGAGATTAAAAAGATGAATGTTGATGGAGAAATTAAAGGTTGTATTGTTGACGGACCGTTAGCCGTTGATATTGCTTTTAATAAAGATGCCGCAGTTCATAAGGGTATTAAAGGAGAGGTGGCAGGCGATTGTGATATTGTTCTTATGCCCGATATTGAGGCTGGCAATATGGTTTATAAAACACTTAACTTCATTGGTGGAGCTAAATCTGCATCTATTATTACAGGGGCTTCTGTGCCAATTGTACTAACTTCTCGTTCTGATGATGATAAAACAAAACTCCTTTCAATTGCACTGGCTTCTTTAATGGTGTGAGAAAATAAAATTTAAAAATATTATTATATGCGTATATTAGTTATTAACCCAGGTTCTACTTCAACAAAAATTGCAATATATCAGCAGGAGAGGGTAATCTTTCTAAAAACGATTAGACATACTCCAGAAGAGCTTAGAAAGTTTAAACGCATTACAGATCAGTTTGAATTTAGAAAGGATGTTATTATTAGGGAATTAAAAGGAGCTGATGTTCATGTAGAAACTATTGATGCTGTTATTGGTAGAGGAGGAATGGTTAAACCTATAGCATCTGGTGTGTATAGGGTTAATGAGACTATGAGAACCGACTTGCTTGAGTGTAAGCGAGGTGAGCATGCAAGTAACCTTGGAGCACTTATTGCTGCAGATATAGCTAAGCAACTGCCGTCTGCAGAGGCCTTTATTGCAGATCCGGTAGTTGTGGATGAGCTTGAGCCACTGGCTCGTTATTCAGGTCACCCATTGTTTGAAAGAAGATCCGTTTTTCATGCTCTTAACCAGAAGGCTGTTGCGCGCTCTCATGCTAAATCTATTATGAAAAAGTATGAGGATTTGAACCTTATTGTTGTGCACCTTGGAGGTGGAATAACAGTTGGAGCTCATAAAAAGGGTAAAGTTGTTGATGTTAATCAGGGATTAGATGGAGATGGCCCATTTTCTCCGGAACGATCGGGTACTCTTCCGGTGGGACAATTAATAAAAGTTGCATTTAGTGGTATTTATAGTCAAGCCAAAATGAATGAGATGATATTGGGAAAAGGTGGAATGGTGGCTTACCTTGGAACTAACGATGCTTATATAGCTGAACGTGCTGCAAGAGACGGCGATGAGAAGGCTTTACAAGTTTTGCAGGCAATGGCTTATCAGGTGTCAAAAGAGATTGGAGCAATGTCAACAGTGCTAAATGGTAAGGTTGATGCCATACTTATAACAGGTGGAATTGCAAACAGTAAATGGTTTTGCAACCTCATTAGTGAGCGTGTTTACCGAATCGCTCCTATTCACCTATATCCAGGTGAGGATGAGATGGGTGCGTTGGCAGAGAATGCGACACTTGCACTTGAAGGTGAAATTGAAATAAAAGAGTATATATAATTAATGTTATATATTTTTAATCCCGATCATGATTTGGCTATTGCCGACTTTAGCCCTAATTATACCCCACCTGCTTCTATTGTAAAAATGAGTGAGGATTTGGCTGTTTTGCCAATCTGGTATTCCAATGGGTGTAAAGTTATTGCTGATGGTGAGGAAAATATACATTACTATGAAAATATAAAAAGGTTATTCCCCATAAAATCCTCTATCATTAAAAGTGATGATATTATTCATTATAGTGATGCTAACATTATCCCATGGGGGTGGAATCCCTTAATAAGGAATAAACTGCTATCTATAGGAGTTTCAGAAAATTGGCTGCCCTCAATTAATTACTTAGAAAAAATCAGGAGCTATTCTAACAGGATAAATGCGGTTGAAATTCTAAAGGAATTGAGAGATGAAACTGTCGGATTGACTGGTGAATCGCAATATTTTACAAAGCTCGATGATTTGCTGAAATACCTGAAATCTACACCTGTTAATAAAGTGCTTAAAATGCCAGTATCAGGAAGTGGGAGAGGTTTGGTATGGATTATTGGAGAAATTACCGATAAGCAAACAGATTGGTGCAGGCGGGTGATTAAGAAACAGGGGGGTGTGGTGGCTGAACCTGTATTGGATAAGATATTGGATTTTGCATTAGAATTTGAAATTAATTCGGGTAAAGCAGTATTTGTTGGATACTCTCTATTCAAGACTGCCAACTCAGGTGCTTATTCAGGTAATTGGCTATTGCCGGATGAGGAGATTGAGAATAGATTATCGTCATACATTCCAATAACTTTATTACATCATACACGCAAAGCTCTGCAGCAAAAAATCAGTGACAGGTTTTCTGACTATGAAGGGTATGTTGGTGTGGATATGATGATTTGTAAAGAGATTATTGAGAATAAAATCATTTATAAGTTTCACCCTTGTGTTGAGATAAATTTAAGGATGAACATGGGACTTGTCTCGCATATCTTTTGTAATACATTTATAGATCCAGGCAGTGAAGGATGCTATTCAGTAGAATATTTTAAAAAAGAGGCATCTGCTCTGGCTTTTCATGAAAAAATGCAACGGGAGAAACCGCTGAAAATTGATAATGGAAAAATTATTTCAGGTTATCTAGCGTTAACTCCCGTTACATCGTCTACCCACTATACTGCTTTTGTAGAAGTGGATTTATTATCTTAATAAATAAGATTAAATGTCATTTTTTGCTCGACTCTAGTTTCTTTATTAGTTCTGTTGTTGCTGTATCGGAATATAGACCGTATGCATTAACAAGCAGCCCTTTAATATTGTTATTAGGTGAAGAGATGGCGTAAAGTATACTTTCGTTATCCAGATCTGACATCTCCTGAAATCTATACACCTCGTCAATCTCAAATTCATCGGGCTTGAGTAATAGCATGTTTTCAGCACACTCCAAACATCCATCTTTAATATTAAAATCGGATGTATACCCTCTGTTTGCAAGGTCGTTTATGGCTTCCGATAATGTTGTATAGTTTCTCATAAATCTTATTCTTTTATGTAACTCTATTTTTT
>CAZSBA010000092.1:4967-7323 GCA_964605035.1 uncultured Proteiniphilum sp.
ACCGACTTGGGTGCTATCCCTTCAAAGTAGTTAACAAACAAATCGGCTATTTTGTTGTGATCTTGATTAGGAACTAGTCGCGTACTTATCTTTGCATATGCCTTTGAAGGCAGTACGGTTTTTGCACCTTCTCCTGTATATCCTCCCCAGATACCACAAACATCAAATGTTGGTCTGATACCTGTGCGTTCGTTGGTGCTGTATCCCATTTCACCAAATACTTGCTCCACATCTAAAGACTTCTTGTAGTCTTCAAGCGAAAATGGAGCTTTGGCCATCATCTCTCGTTCAGTATCAGATACTTCTAAGACGTCGTCGTAAAAGCCTGGTATTAATATCTTTCCGTTTTCATCCATTGTTTGTGCTATCATTTTAGAAAGCACATTTATTGGATTTGCAACTGCTCCTCCAAACAAACCTGAGTGAAGGTCTACATTCGGACCAGTTACTTCTACTTGCCAATAAGCAAGACCACGTAGTCCTGTAGTAATTGATGGTACATCTGGTGCTATCATAGAGGTGTCTGATACTAATATGATATCCGACTTTAATAACTCTTTATTCTCTTCACAAAATTTTGGAAGATTTGGCGAACCAACTTCCTCTTCTCCTTCAATAAGGAATTTTACATTGCATTTTAATTCACCCGACTGCACCAGGTATTCAAATGCTTTTGCATGCATTAAAGATTGCCCTTTATCGTCATCTGCTCCACGAGCCCAAATCTTACCATCTTTTACAACGGGCTCAAAGGGTTCTGTGTTCCACAGATCTATTGGGTCGACAGGCATTACGTCCATATGTGCATATACCATAACGGTTGGTGCATTTGTATCGATTATTTTCTCTCCATATGTTACAGGGTTACCTTCGGTTTCCATAACTACTGCTTTATCGGCTCCAGCAGTAAGTAGAATCTCTTTCCATTTTTCGGCAGCTCTATACATATCTGCCTTATGCTCAGGAAGAGAAGAAATTGATGGTATTCGTATTAGTTCAAATAGCTCTTCGAGAAAACGATTTTCATGGGTCTTAACGTAGTTGTTGATTTTTTCCATTTTAATTTATGTTTTTAGAATAGTAAATTATTGATTAAGGCAAACATACAAAAAACATTTTTTTTTGCCTCTAATTAGTTCTTCTAATTTATACTTAGCTTAAAATTAAAATCCACTTACATTCATCTTGAGTGTGTAGACTGATGTTCTTGCTGTAATAAATAGAATATCTTTATTCTTACCACCGAAACACAAATTTGAAGGGGATTCTGGTAAACTAATTTCTTTAATTAATTCACCTTTTGGTGAATACACCCATACTTTTCCCATTGTGAGATATATGTTGCCCTTGTTGTCAATTGTCATACCATCTGACCCTTCGTTAGCAAATAATGTTCTGTTTGAAAGAGTACCATCTTCTAATATATCATACCTCCATATTTTACGATCATTAATATCCGCTACATACAACAGTTTACCATCGGGGCTACCTATGATACCGTTTGGCTGAACATATTTATCTGATACTAAAGTAACATCACCATCGGGAGAAATAAAGTATACTCCTCGTGTATCCTGTATTTCGGTATGTCCCTCTGTCCAATAGTCTCTATGATAGTAGGGGTCTGTAAAATAAATGCCCCCGTTGGGTGATGCCCACAGGTCGTTTGGTCCATTTAGGTGCTTGCCTTCGAAGTTCTCAAATATCACCTTATATTCTTTATTCTTATTAAAAGCAATAATTCGATTAAACTCATCGGCACATGATAATAGCTTGTCTTGAACATTAAAGAACATTCCGTTTGAACGCTCAGTGCCCTCTAACCATAACGATACGCCTTTCCCTTCTTCCCATGTATAGATTCTGTCATTAGGCTGATCTGTAAAAAAAACAATACCATTAGAGTTCGCAGTGGAGCCTTCTGTAAAAGAGTAGCCTGTTTCAACCTTCTCTATAACTGCATCTTTCGCAATTATATCTTTATCTTGATTATTATTTTGTGCAGATATTCCCAACATTGTGAGTAATGTTAATAGTATGGACGTTAAAGTAATTTTTTTCATATTTAATTTATTGTAATTCAGGTTCAATATTGAGAGTTTTAAACTTTCGGTCTATTATATCCATTGCGATATGGACGGGCTAGATGTTTTTGTGCTTCTGGATTACCCGTTAGTGTGGCTTTTCCGTCCCAACCTAGTTTGCTTTTGGTTTCATAAGCAATCATTGCTAGCTGTACAGCGGTAGTAGAGTTATGAGCATCTTCAGTATTGCAACTTATTAAATTCTTATTTTCAGTCTTTACTGCATTTATGAATTCAGCTACATGTTTTTCTTGCATATCTGGAGTTGGTAT
>CAZSBA010000093.1:0-3066 GCA_964605035.1 uncultured Proteiniphilum sp.
GTAGGGTCAAAGTTGTCCATAGGAGCGTACCAACCCTTTTTACCATGTTTGTTTATATCATACACCCAACTCTGTTTTTTTGCTTCTGGATGTGGTTTTCCAGCAGGATTACCCATAAAACCCATTTCGCCTTTACCAACAATACCTGTTCCAAATTCAACGAAAGTTGCCTGTGGGTCATCTATTCTTACTTCATAACCTTGTTCAGACGTATAAATTGAAAGTTCATTTACAAGTTTTCCTAGTTCCAGTTTTTCCATTTCTTCTGAAATGATATCGAACACCTTGTAAGAAGCCTTTGTTAAACCTTCACCTACTGCATCATCAATATCGTCCTGTGATAGCTTTTCAAAATTATCTATATTCTGAATGTGAGCCATGTCAATTTCAACGTCAAAGAAAAATTCTTCTGGAAAGAAAGCCTCTCCAATGTCAATTTCTTCGTCTTCGTAAAACATTATCTCACAACCAATCCATACTGCACAGTGTTTATTGAATCTTTTATAGCAACAACCTTATAATCGAAAGTTTTTTCAAAATTATTTGTTGGTAAGCTTTTGTACAATAATCCATTTTTTGAAAGAACATATCTGGAAGTATTGACAACATAATCAATATTAAAATCAATTCCAAACAACTCTCTGGTAGCGTCAGAGGACGTTGGGTATAAAGAAATCCTTATTTTTACAGGAGTAGAATATGTATTTTCAAAATCACCAGTATAATTTCCATCTGTATCTGTGGTTTCTGTAGAGCCTGTAATTTCAACATAGTATAACTCAACTGTGTTTTTAATTAAATCCCTCATACTATCGTCCTTCTGGTGGAATATGGAGTCCTCACATATGGTCTAATCTGCTCTAACAAGCCTGTTGACACGTCCGTTTTATCATATGTTCTACCTATTCCGTTTTCAGAATGAGAAGTTTGTCCTTCTGCACCACGTTTACTGTAAAATTCGACAGCCATTTTTAACTGTAAATTCAAATATTCAGGTTCAACTACATCACTGTGTCTTATTTCTGTTATTATGTCCTTTGCCATTTCCAGATACACTTCCAGCAGGGCGTCCTCGCTTTGTGCTTCTGGTAGCAGTACCTTCAGTTTTTCTAACTGAGTCATCCTCCGTCACCACCTTTTTTCTTGGAAATATATATGGTGTTTCTTCGGTGATATTTAGCTTTGCCACCAACTCTGCTTTAGTGCAATGTTGGAATTTATTACCTAACTTATCTGTACAATCTGGTATAATAGTAGCATGGTCGAGGTATAAATCTACCCCGACCAATTTATTATCTACCATGCTGTACACTTTACCGTTTTGAAAAATGTACATTTATTTCTCCTTAACCGTTGGTTACGAGCTTTGCCATCTTAATGACCTTTGCTGGCAGTTTTCTCTCATAAGAAGCGGATGCCAGAAGGACAGAATCAGGAACACCAACGTCAGTTGTAACGTCACCCTTGAAGCTGAAGCCATAAGGATGGAGAGTTTCTCTGAGTCTTGTGTAAATCATGTCAACGCCACCATTTGTGTCAGGGTCTCTATCCATTTCGGAAGGAACATCGACAGGAGCTTGAGCGTATCTGATTGCACCATCACCGAGAATATAAGTTGTATATTCCTTTTCACCCTCAACTGCACTATCAACAGTAGGAACTTGGTCGTTTATGATTACTGTCATGCCATTGATTGTGCCAATAGGTAAAGACCTTGTAATACCAGAAGCGTCTGTGTACTTAGAGAACTCCAGAAGCTGTAGGTTAGCCAGTCTATTAGCAACTACCGAGTGCATGATAGCCATTGAGAAACCAGTAGCCATATCGCCACAAGCCTTAACAATAGCGTCGTTGATTGATGTAACACCAATTTTATTTGTTTCATCAACAGAAGCTGTACCTGCAATATCAGTTACATGAAGGGCAAAGTCTGCGTCGCCAGAAATACCGAAAACAGCATTCAGAACACCAAGCAGTCTTGTCTGTCTGGCTTTAATCCAGAAATTAGCAACACCAGATACAATCTGAGCCATCGGGTCAGCACCAGAGTTGAAGTCTTTGATAAACGACTTAGCGTTCCAGCTTGCCATTCTACCATAGACACAACCAGAGTACGAACCACCAGTAAGTGTAGCACCTGTAAAGCTATCAACGCCATTATAAACATCTTCAACACCAGTAAGAACGTTATAGAACGGAACTGTGAAGAAGTTTGAACCATTTGCAATCATAGAGGCAATTTCGCCATCCTGAACAACTGCACCAGATTCAATCATAGATGTAAGAACTACATCTGGAGTATTTTTCCAATCATAATTAAAAATTTCAGAATCGAATGGAAAACCAAGATTTGTACCAGCCATTTAAATTTCTCCTTATTTCATAAATTCTTTGTATAAGTCAGGATGTTCAGTTTTAAACTTTACCTTTTCAGCATATCCCATTTTCACGAAATCAGCTTTGGTAATTTTGTTAGACTCACCCTGAGTCGGTTTTTGAACTGTAGACAGTTCACCTTTAACTTTTGTTTCAATTTCCTTTTTTGTTGAATTGAACATTTCAATAAAATTCTGTACATTTGTAAGAGTTGCTTCCGAATCCTCTGAAATAAGTACGTCCAAGAACTTATCATAATGTGACTTTGGAATGCCAGCGTCGCTTAGTTTCTCTTTAGCTTCTATTTTGTTAGCTCTTTTTGCAATTTCTTTTTCTTTTGCAGTCAACTCTTGTGACTTTTCTTCAATTGCCTTTTTAGCAAGCTCTTCGGCACTAAGGGTAGCTTTTTCCCTAGCTTCTCGTTCCCACTTTTCTCTCTGTGTTTCCAAACCTTTTTGGATACCGCTTTCAACTCTACGGTCAACTTCTGCTGTGAGTTTTCGATTAAACTCGTCCTCTGTGTACATTTTTACTGTTGTCTGATTGGCTTGTTCTGTGACATTGCCAGTTTCGACTGTTGCGTTCTCTTCATTCATTATATTAATCCTCCAAATACCATGCCATGCGATATGCCCAGCACATTATTTCTTTCTATTACTATTATATAACTTTTTTGTTAATATTATTTCT
>CAZSBA010000093.1:3166-7301 GCA_964605035.1 uncultured Proteiniphilum sp.
TGTCTTCAACAGGCTTTCCAGAATTATTTGCCATATCTGTACTCATTTTTACACTATTGTCTGCTTGTACTTTTCCTGCAAAAGCATCACCCCAAAAAGCCTTTCCTCTTGTAATATACTCATTGACATCTGACACTAAATCAACTATTGTCAAGCAATCTTCAGGAGAAAGTGTCTTTGTTCTGAGTAATGTTTCAAAGCTCTGTGTTTTGACCAGCATATTATTATTCTTATTTCGACTAAATTTTATGTCAACATCCATTAATGATAGTTCAAAACCAAGTTTATTGTTCAATATTCTAAGAATAATTCTTAAAGCTTGCTTTTCTGATTTTTTAAAAGCGTTTTCCTTATTTCTTGCAACAACTTCTAAATCTGCCCAACCATCACGAAGCTCAACAGCCATTCCTGTATCGCCACCGCCACCAGAACGGTTATTTCTATCTGGAATACCAATCAAAGCATATAACATTTCACGCATTTCTTCGGCAAACATACTCATTCCACTCTGATTTAATGGATTTTGAATTGTCTTAACATCAGATTGGTTTCCAGTTGAGTTTGTGAGCATTACTACGCCAGATTCACGCATTTCATCGTACCTGTCTTGGTCAATTTCAGCGTTTAAAAACACTACTAAACTCTCAACTATCTGGTCTATATCGTCCAGTCTACCACTGTGAAGGGCGTTTATAGCGTCCATGAGACCCATGCAAAGTTCCCAGTCACCAATTCTCCACTGATTATTAGGATATTCTATAATTGGAACACCACCAACATCATAAGGAGAAAACATATACTCAAAATCACTACCAATAGGTCTTGAGTTATCTGTAACGATTGTATATTGACCAAAGTCAGTATAAACGTAGAATTTTACACCTACTTGTTCGTTCTTTTCACCCATAATTGAATGATAAGTAACGCCCATCATAGGTTTTTCACTTATACTGTTCTCATAAACAACAAAAGTGGAACGTGGGTCTAGTGCTTTCTCTTCAAAAGGAACTTCATCGGCAAACTGACCATCAGTATAAATAATTCTATAAGCAGTTCCGCATACACTCTGATATTCACCAAGTTCCATGTCAGTTGAAGACTTGTCTTCATAAGCAACGTACTTATTAAGCTCGTCAATCTGCGTTTTATTTTCAGAACCACTCTGGATATATTGTATAGGAGTTCCTAAAAAGTAACCAACAATCGACCTAGTAATCATCTGAGCATGATTCAAAACAAGAACATTATTTATCTCAGGTCTAATTGTTTTTTCTTTATCAAGTATTGGCTGTTTACCTTTGCGATATTGAATTAAGTAATCAATGTCATTTGCATTCAATAAATGAGTTTCCATTGAATTATTAAGGACTTGAATTACATTGTTTACATCAAGAAGTGATTCTGTTGTAAAATCTGTAAGTATTTTCTTTCTACCACTATAAATTGTGCTCATATTCCGAGCGTCCTCCTGTCAATTATCTTAATCGACGTTGCTGTTATATCCTGATACAGTTGTGCCAACATAGCAAGGCTATCAGGAGCATCGTCGTGTTCGTTTTTACCAGTTTGCGTCCAAGTAAGCATATTTTTCATAAATTCGGCATATTCACTGTTCTTTGCATAAGTGGACGGACTCTTGAATACAAAGTGCTTCTTAACAAAGTCGGAATATGTAATAATTTTAGTCATCTTATTATTCCCCGAAAAGAACATTCTTATGCTGGTATTACCACCAAGCTGTTTTACAAGCTTTCCGACTTCTTCTGCATAGTAGTTACCACCATTATTCATTTCAAAATCGGCACGAACTACATTGTGCTCTACCAACATATTTGCCACCTTGGGGCGTGTAACCTCTGGTAATCCTGAATTGAACACTACGTCCTCGATATATAACAAGTCTCCGTATACATATGCAGTCGGTGATGATACATTATCATTTCCCATGTTTTTACTATCACAAACAGATATGATAGTGTCGGGACGCTCATTTGGTAATGTGTCATAATACATTAGTTCATCTTCGTTGTATAACAATCCTTCACGTTCGATTGCTTCGCACTCGTACAACGCTTTGAAACTCAAGGCATCCATAGACTCCTTCATATCCAGATAGAACTGGGTAGAGAAGCCTCCAAGGTAATTAAACCTACTCTCTCCATTCTCGTCATACCAAGGCAATTTTATAATCTTGCATCTTGGGTTATTTTTGTGAATTTGCGAAAGTTTTGAAATTACGTCGTGAACCGACCAGATAGTTGCGATGTGAATTTCTTTAGCTCCGTCCAGTTTTCTTTGCTTTGCGTTAACGCTATACAGTCCCCATAACTTCTGCATACGGACGTATGACAATGCCTCTTCTAGTCCAGATACCAAGTCATCGCAGTACAAATATTTACCAGCTTCGGCACGACCAGTCATAGAACCACCGATAGGAACAAACGTAATGCTTGGATATCGCTTCATAACTTTTAGCCAAATTTCTTCACGTTTTGCATTCTGGTTGACAAGAGGAGAGCCTTTGAAAATATCCTTATATTTATCACTCTCTACTATTTCCATTACCCCAATATAAAACGACGTGGTTATTGCGTCGGAGTAAGACGTTGCAAGCTCAGTATTTTCTGGATGTCTTCCAATTATCCAAGACAAGAACCTTATTCCAGCAGTTGACTTGCCAACTCGGGGAGGCGTAGATATCAACACATAATCATATTTGTCGTAAACTTCCATGTCATTCAAAGCATCGAATATCTCAGCCATTGCATATTGTCTGTGATAATAAAACGCCTTATTCGGACTTGTATGGTCTTCGTCAAGTTCCAAATATTTGTTAAAACAATGAAAGTTGTCATGTCCACATATTTTTAATACATCCCGATATAATGAGTATAGTTCATTTTTGCGGTCAATATCAACAGTTGTATCTGCAAGTTCCTTTTCAATGTTCGGAATTACAACCGTCAAATATTGTTCCAATTCTTCAAATGAAAGTAGATTTACCCCATCTGCCATATGTCGCATCCTAATTCTTCAGCCATGATATACACTGGTTCTTTTGAGCAATCACCGAAGCAATAAATCTCGTCGTACTCCAGTAACTTATGGTTCATATTTACTCCAGCCAATTCATACTTCCTACATTTACCATCCAAAAAAGCGTTATTAAACAGCTCATATTGAATCGAGGTATGAGTAGCTCCCCTTCCAGTTATTACAAGTACCTTTAAATCTCTACCCATTGTACATCAGCTCCTTTTCTATCTCCATGTAATGTTATTATCGGGATTATGTTAGAACTTTGGGGCATATAAGCTCCCCTCAAGGCATATCCTGCCTTATCGAAACTTGGAACAACAATATTCCTAAACGGAACAAATTTTACCTTATCATTTCGTGGGTCTACCACTATTCTTGCTGGAAAGTCGGACTTCGGCTTATGTACATGACCACTTATCAGCATATCGCAATTTTCGAGGGAGTATCCAAAGTTTCTTATTTTATTCTCACTACCGCCATGATGGACAGCCAATACATATGTATACTGTTTATCGCCACGCTTACCGAGGCTGATTTTGGCGAACATCATATTCTCTCTATAAGTATCATCCAGTCCCCACTTATCAAAAACATCGTACATCGGGCAAGTGCCAACCGAGTCCATCGTTCTAAGCTCATGATTTCCAGCAACTCCACCGAGAATACATTCCCCGAACCTCTCAACCTGTTCGTCCAGCCAAGTTTTCTGCTCAAGTGGCGTTTTGACTTCCCTATAAATATTCGTCTTACTATTCTTCAGACCATTATTAATCATGTCACCAACCATCAGAACGTACCCACATGGGTCTCGCTCCACCATCCTGCACCACTTCTCATACAGTTCCTCGTCAAATCCAGCCGAACCGTATTGCGTGTCTCCAACAGGATATATGTTCACAACATTCATGTCCTCTGGAAATTTATGCACAACCATGTCCAAGTCACTTTTTATTTCCACAAATTCACCGTCCTTATTTTTGAATCTTAACTTACAACTCGCCCTCTTCAAAAGAGCCTGTCATTTCATTATTCCCCATCGGCATTCAAAATATCCTCAAAAATTTGCGGAGTTGCAGGAGGGGTTCATTCGGGTAGC
>CAZSBA010000094.1:0-7275 GCA_964605035.1 uncultured Proteiniphilum sp.
GGGCGAACATCACCAATCCTTTCCGAGGTTGTTGGGTAGTTGGTACTCCTGGTTCCGGTAAGACATTTTCCATCATTGAACCATACATCCGTCAGCACTCAGCAAAGGGCTTTTCGATGGTAGTCTATGACTATAAATTCCCTACTTTAGCACAGAAACTTTATTATCATTACAAAATCAATCAGAAAAAAGGTAAGACACCCAAAGGCTGCAAATTCAATATCATCAACTTTGTGGATGTAGAATATAGCCGACGAGTGAATCCTATTCAGAAGAAGTATATTCAAAATTTGGCAGCAGCCAGTGAAACAGCTGAAACCTTACTTGAATCTCTACAAAAAGGGAAAAAAGAAGGTGGTGGCGGTAGCGATCAGTTCTTCCAAACATCAGCTGTCAACTTCTTAGCAGCTTGTATCTACTATTTTGTGAACTATGAACGAGAGCCATACGATAAGGATGGCAAAAAACTCTATGCCGAGAAAGCACAAGACAAGGATACCAAGTTTTGGCGACCAACAGGCGTTGTGCGTGATAAAGAAGGAGGTGAAATTGTTGAACCAGCCTATTGGTTGGGAAAATATTCCGATATGCCACACATCTTATCGTTCTTAAATGAAAGTTATCAGACAATCTTTGAGGTACTTGAAACTGATAATGAAGTAGCTCCTTTACTTGGTCCATTTCAGACCGCATTGAAAAATAAAGCCATGGAACAGTTGGAGGGTATGATTGGTACATTGCGTGTATATACCAGTCGATTAGCAACAAAAGAATCATATTGGGTGTTCCACAAAGACGGTGATGATTTCGACTTGAAAGTGAGTGACCCTAAGAGCCCAAGTTATCTGCTGATTGCTAATGATCCAGAAATGGAAAGCATAATCGGAGCTTTGAATGCTTTGATTTTGAATCGTCTTGTAACTCGTGTAAATACTGGCCAAGGCAAGAATATCCCTGTTAGTATCATTGTGGATGAGTTGCCAACCCTCTATTTCCATAAGATAGACCGATTGATTGGTACTGCCCGAAGCAACAAAGTATCTGTAGCATTAGGCTTTCAGGAACTCCCTCAGTTGGAAGCCGATTATGGCAAAGTTGGTATGCAGAAGATTATCACTACTGTAGGTAACGTGGTATCAGGTTCAGCACGAAGTAAAGAAACTCTTGAATGGCTTTCAAATGACATATTTGGGAAAGTTGTTCAACTCAAGAAAGGTGTAACCATAGATAGAGACAAGACAAGCATAAACTTAAATGAAAACATGGATAATCTTGTGCCAGCTTCAAAAATCAGTGATATGGCTACCGGATGGGTCTGTGGCCAAACAGCTCGTGACTTTGTGAAGACCAAGACTGGTATGAGAGACAACATGAACATTCAGGAGGCAGAGGAATTCAAGACAAGCAAGTTTTTCTGCAAAACAGACTTTGACATGGATGAAATCAAGAAAGAGGAACTGGATTACGCTAATTATCCACTCCCTAAATTCTATATTTTCAAGTCCAAAGAAGAGAAGGAACGTATCCTGTACAAAAACTTCTTAACCGTAGGACAAGAGGTTAAGGACATGATAGCAGATGTTCAGAGAAAGAAAAAGGGTTTATAAAAAATACAATTCTCTCATCAGCAAAGTATTCACAATAAAGTTCAGTTCATTTATTTGAGGTCTCTGCAAAAATGAAGCAGAGACCTCTTTTTCTCTATTTAATGTCCATAAGCTTATTCTATTAGTTTTTGGAACTTTCTATTCTGAAGATAACGATTTAGCTATTAAAAGGACTTTATTAAGTTCCTGTATAGCATCTTCTGTTAAACCAGGAAAACTGCACACTTTGTACCACCATGCATTTTTGTCAGAATAAATAGAACCTAAATCCGGACTCTCTTTTTGTATATATTCATTTTTTGTTATATCTTCAGGAACTTTTCTCAAACCAATTTCAATTTCAAGGTCAGAACTTACAGTTGCTGCATACAGCATCCTTGTTTTTGGGGAATAAAAAGCAATAGTTATCCATCTATAATACACACATGCATTTGCGATAGGAACATCGGCATCGCCGTTACAACCATAGCAAGTATATGAAATATTATGATTATGGAAAATATTCTTTATTTTTTCGATGTAATCATTACGAAGATTGAGGGCTTGGGCAATCATAGACTCTAACATTTCTTTCAGAGATTCATGAGTGTCTTCTTGTGTCAGTATACGAGTGTAAAACTCTTTAGATTTGTGTCCCAAAAACTTACTCCAATTAGAATGCATCAATCCTATTGTGTTATTTTGAGCATAATAGCAAAAGCAATAATGCTCATATGTGAAACCAATTTCTATACCACGAATGGAATCATCAAAGCGATTATTCCATCGGAATGTAATATTTGAAAATCCGTTTAAGAGGATATCGGTTATGTGTATATATAGGTCGTCATTGAGTACGAATGATGTTAATCGGTATTTCCATCCATTCCTTTTGGATGCATTGGTAAGCAATAAATCTTTCTCCCAATCGGTGCGAATGTAGTAATCTATAACTCCGTCATTGATAAAGCCTTGAGCTATTTGAATAAGTTGAGTGGCAAGTTTTGTGTGAACTTGCTCATCTTTCAATAAATAGTGTTCTATATAAGTGCGGTTTTCTTTTCTAAGAAAGAAAGAACGTAAGTTGGTATCATTAAAAGATAAGTAATCTTTATAAAAAACCTGACATATCTTATTGTCTGGAATATATGCTATCAAGTCACACATAATTGCACGTTCTGATACAGACTTAGGTACGAGAACTTTAATGTTGGATACTTTTTCTTCGAAGTTAAACCATGGGCCATTCTCTCCAGTATGAAACAAAGGACGTATTGCGCCCTCAAAGAATGCATAACCTTCCAATTCGGTTATGATTTTGAACAATACTTCATTGCCATAAACTGATGCTTTTACCAATTCTTCTTTATATTGATCACTATCAGACAACAATCTTACATCAGAATCCATAGAAAGCAACTCCATCAATCCTATATTATGTTGTTCTGTATGTGTCTGCTGTTGCCTTTTCGTCAATTCTTCAAATAATCGGCAGCAACTGCAAAATGATTTGAAGTCATCAACTGTATTGCGAGCCATATTCCATGCAAAGCGAACCCAATAATGTAAATCGTTGGAGTTTGCGGAGTTAAGCATTATAGCATACATTACAGCTCTTTTGGTATAACTACCATCTAATACAGACCGCCATTCACCATCATTATCTGACCATCGCCAGGCGGGCTCAATCAGCGTATTCCAAGCACATGTAGATTTTAATGATAATAAAGCAGACAAATCATCTAGTCCAATTTCATTGAATGCTTCGACAAAAATTTCTGAAGAAACATATTGGTCAGATGACAATTCGCTAATCTTCCAAAAAAATTCAATCTTATCTTTATATATGTCTTCAGAGAACCCACCCTTCTCACATAATTTTATGAAAAGGAAATTAGCGATAAAGCGTAATATTCCATTATCAGGCAGGCGTGTTGGTTTTGACTTTGCCCAAAATGAATCAATCCAAATTATATCAATATCACGTTTCCAATTTTCAGGAAGGTGAACTATCTTTTTCTCTATTTCAGCCTTGATATTTTCGAAGGATGTCAGTGGTTTACCTCGCGAATTCATCTTTAAGTAAATGTTTTCGCTGATATTATGTTTGCCCAAATCAAAGAAAGAAAATACAATATTGTCAATATTCGGATAATCAAGTTTTTCGACTTTCACTCTCGTATGAATTACGTCTAACATTCGTAACATACTGTCAACAGTGGGATCCTGCTGCCAGTAATCCATAAACCAAACCGAGTTGATGATAGCTTCACTTGGTTTTGATGAAGGAAAGCCAATCCATTTGTTTATGGTCACAGCATAGCAGAATTCAGTGGCTGCTCGTCTGGTTTCATAAATAAATTTTGGAGAATTTTCCTCATTCCATCGTTTATTACGATAGAGTGAGAGTAAAAACAATGTTGTGAGTCGCTGTTGGCCATCAATAGGAATGAAGGTCATAAGAGAATCTCCTGTTGAGGAGTGACGCTCTTCAACGGTACCAAAAACAATCTGAAAATCAATTTTATGATCAAGTCTATTTGAGAATATATCGTTCAGAATGTTTGTTCGCACATCTTCAGCACGGGCATCTTCATTTTTACTTCGACCCTGTGCATAGTCGCGCTGAATCTTCGGAATAACAATGAAATCATAGGCATCAATTAACTTTGAATAGGTCATTATAGGTAAAGATTTACTTTGCTTATATTCTTGAATTGATGGTGTTTGATTATATTGAAAATCAATAAAACAAGGTGAATTATATGTTTGTGAAGAAGTGTAATTTTCTGATTCTTCCTTTCCTTTTGGTTTTTGTCCAAAATAGTCAGTCAGAATCTCTTCAATGCTCTTAAGGTACTCTTTTCTGTCAATGTCACTCCAGAAATCAAATTTGTTTTCCTTGTTTTCTACATTAATTTTTTCTGCACTTGTAAAGCTCTTTGTGAATACCATCATTGTACATGGAGGTACATAGTATCCCTCTGTTTGCTTTTTTATGACTACACTTCTTTTTTCAGTAAAGAGTTTTCTACCAATACTTTCATTAATATGACTACTCAGTAGTGTAAGATTAGGAAGACTCATAATTGAGTCTTCATTAACAGCAATGAAAGGATCTGCATTTTTCTTCTGTTCTGAGTTTAGGCTTTCTTTTAACTTGTCACCAACTTTAGGGAAAGGCTCATCTATAAAACTACTCATACTACTGGCATAAGCGGCATTGTTTGGAGAGATATGCTCAATATGCCAATTGCAATTATGATAGTCTTTGAAAGAAAATTTCGTAATATCTTTTATTTTGTTTTGCTCACCGGTTTTCTGATTTCCAAGCATAGCAATATTGATAAGGAGCAACAACCTATTGGTCTGATTTTTGTGGCTGTCATATCTAAAGCTCATAAGAAACGAATTGTCAATTTCTTGATCCCAACCAATAGAACGCATACATTCCAATTTAAGGTAATCTAGAAATTCTGTCTTCGTGCCTGCCGTTTCGTATTGTTTGAAAATAGGGGTAATCTCCCTACCTATAGCTCTTAGGTAGCCTATAAGGTTGTGTATTTCAGGATTGGCATACCAACCTTCAAAACAATGGAATATCTGCATACATCTATTCCATTCTTCTGTGGCTTTAGAGATTCTGTTTGATGTGTCCGCTTCACCAACTTTATCCTTGAAATAAAAATATGTGCGATATTTGTCTTCATTATGCCGATTATTGCCGCTTAGAGTCTGCATTAATTCAAAAATGAATCCAATGCATGAGGTTGGCTTTGGAGTAGAATTAAGAAATGCCCAAAAGTCATCCTCGCGGAGTCGTCGTTCAACGGCATCAAATTCTTCCGCTAACAGGCTTTGTCTAAGTTTGCCTTCTGTGTTAACAGAACCATAAGAGCCCAAAAATATTGCTTTGATCAACTCAGAATTCGTCAAAGGTATTTTCCCGCTATTTAGATTCTTAAAAGTGTCAAGTTCTCGGTCTTTCTCAACATTATGCCATATAAAACGAAGAGAGTCTGTGAAATCAGAAGGAAACTGTTGTTTTGCATTAAACCAATTTAATATAAATAATTTCGCAGCGAATAAATGAAAAAGTTCTACATTCTTTTTGGCTAATTCAAATTTATCCCATTTTCTCTCTACATATTGGTTCCATTTCTTGTGGTTTGAAATATCTTCGCAGTAATCCCCGTTAAGACAATATTTTTCTATTTGATCCAAACAAGCAGGGCGTTCATATTCCAATTTAAACGGTGTCTTTTTATTCAGACATAGCATAATAAGCCAGATTGTAGTCAAACGTTGTTGTCCATCTACAATTCTATATTGGACACTATTATCATTACCTACGGTTCTTACCACTAATGGTTGTAGACAGTAAAAATCATCACTACATTTATTACATAAGAAATCATGTATATCTTCCAATAAATCTTCCACTTGACTTCTAGTCCATCTGTAGCCACGTTGGTAGCTGGGTATAAAGAATGAATCACCTATTATGGATGAAATTGATAATAATTCGTTGTTATTATGCTTGTTTGTAGACATAGTTTAAATTATTTGACATTATGAAAATGTTATTCGTATAATACACTATCTTCCACCTCTCTAAGAAACAGCCTTGCACACATCTCTGCATCATCACCAGCGCGGTGATGTGTACCTTCAGGGATGTTGAGTTGATCGCAGAGGTAACCAAGGGTATTGCATCCAAAATCATAAACTTGTCGGGCTGTTTTAAGAGAACATTGCCATTGTAAATCTGGAAGATGTATATGGTAGAGTTCGGCTGAGCGTTCAAGGCAACTGCGGTCGAATGGAGCATTGTGTGCTACAAAGGTATTAAACTCATCGAGGTACAAACGCTCAATCTCTTCCCAGACTTCGGGGAAATAAGGCGAGGTTTCTGTATCTTCGGGCTGAATGCCATGACATTTGATATTCCAATATGAATAAGCATCATCCTCTGGCTGAACCAACCATGAACGTGTTTCTACTACCTCACCATTACGAACAACACAAATACCAACTTCGCAAATGGAAGCTCGTTTAGGTGAAGCGGTTTCGAAGTTAATCGCTATAAAATTCAGATTATTCATGTGACTGTATTTTATAGTATGTCAACATATTTTCTGCGAATCGCTTCATTTCATTACGAACGGATACAGGTTCAATAACTTCGATTTGGTCTGCTTGCGCTAAAAGCATTTGCAAGAAATCATAAGTGGGTCGCACATCGAAAGAGAAAAGAGTAGATTCTTCATCGCTGCTAATTTCTTGCTGTGATGAATGCAATGGAAGGGAACGGAGGTAATCAGGGGCATTCCAATATGCTCGCACTATAATATGCTCTATATCCTCATTTGTATTGGGAATGATGCCACAACAACCATCATAGTAATCCTCGATAGAGAAATCCTTATCAATCTCGAACTTCTTTTGAGTAACAGTTACGTTAGATATTCTATCTAATCCATATACTCGATATATAGGTCTGTCGTAAGTCTTTCCTCTTTTTTCTGCTTCTGTTTTCTTCCAGACATAATATGGATTTCGACCTATAACATACCATCTCTGCTTGAATATGCGAAGATAGTATGGTTCAATCTCGAATTTATTTTCGTAATCCTTTCCGAATCCTTGATGAGTGATTTCAACCACATATCCATTACGCATAGCCTGA
>CAZSBA010000095.1:0-7212 GCA_964605035.1 uncultured Proteiniphilum sp.
CGGGCAATTCTTGCTACTTTTTTGGCCACATTGCCAAAAGCATACAATCCTAATCGCCTGTTTTTCAATTCACGACCCACAGATCCATCAAACTTATTTCTCTGTATATATATCATCATACCCATAACAAGTTCAGCAACCGCATTGGCATTCTGACCAGGAGTATTCATCACACATATACCTCTTTCTGTTGCTGCCTGTATGTTAACATTATCATAACCTGCTCCGGCTCTGACAATAATCTTTAATTTAGGAGCTTTATTTATTATCTCAGCGTCTATTTCATCGCTTCTAACAATCATTGCGTCCACATCAGATAAAGCATCAAGCAATTGCGACTTTTCGCTGTAATTTTCTAATTTTTCAAATGTATATCCTGCAGACTCTATGACATTTTGGATACCATTTACAGCTTGTGATGCAAAGGGTTTGCTTGTTGCCAAAAGTACTTTCATATTGTGTCTTATTTAATAAAAATTGTTGGAAATAATGGTTCACTAAATAGTTCTACCTTTACTATATTAAAGTTACAAATTTACTAACTTATACGTAACAAAAAACGAAATCGGTAGAAATTAACAGACAAAATTTAGAATTCATTCAACATAAAAAGATATTTGTTCAGAAAACTGAATCGTACTATCTTTGTAAAAGCTCACGAATGTCATAACTCTATGAATAATCCCTACCCTTCAACATTATTAGAAAATGCTGTAAATGAATTTGCAAAACTCCCCGGTATAGGAAAGAAATCGGCGCTCAGACTGGTACTACATCTGCTAAGGCAAGATGAGGGAAAGGTTGAGAATTTTGCAGAAGCTATTGTAAAGCTCAAACAAGAGGTTAAGTATTGCAATAAGTGTCATAACATTTCGGATACCGACCTATGCGAAATATGCTCTGACAACAGTCGGAACAAATCTCTGATATGTGTTGTTGAAAACATAAAGGAAGTAATGGCAATTGAAAAAACAGGTCAGTTTAAAGGTCTTTATCACGTCTTGGGTGGTATTATATCCCCTATTGATGGAGTTGGCCCTTCTGACTTAGAAATAACCAGCTTGGAGGAAAGAGTAAAAAAGGGTGAAATAGATGAGCTTATACTTGCATTGAGTGCTACTATGGAAGGTGATACAACCAATTTCTATATTTTTCGTAAACTCCAACCTTATAATTTGAGGGTTAGCATTATTGCCAGAGGTGTATCTATAGGTGATGAAATTGAATATGCAGATGAAGTTACGCTTGGTCGCTCCATTTTAAACAGAACTCCGTTTGACGAATCCTATAAACTTGCATCCAAATGAATGAGATAGAAAAACAAATTGACGCAACCATCAAACTGTTGAAAAACCATTATCGTACAAATATAATTGTTTTAGTAATTCTATTTTTACTGACAATGTTTAAACTAACACCATTTTTTGATGAAAAGCAAATGGTGAATATAATTTTCGAGAGATATATTATAGTTATAACAATTATAGCCATACCAGGAATATTAAAGCTTTTTGCCAACCTCTTAGCAAAAGTTTCGCATAATGCTAATACTGATTTTGTTATTAATAAATATAAAAGGGCATTTTATATCCGTCTATACACTATAAGTACATTAGCACTTATAAATATCATATTGTATGACTACTCTGGCAACTTAAATTTTTTCTGGATTACAACAGTACTTTTCATCCTATTTATATATTGCAAACCTTCTTTTCCGGAACTAGAGAAGCTCTTAAAACCCGATTTAGAAACTGTGCAGGTTGAAGACATTAATGATACTCAAGAGCAAGAAAATATTAAATCTGTAAAAGAAATTGACGAAAAAGGTCAAGAAGAATAAAATAGTAATGAATAAACTACTTGAGAACAATCAAATTGGTCTGCGAGCACCAGAGCCCGAGGATTTAGATATACTATACTTATGGGAAAACGACACCTCCCTATGGGAATATGGTGCATCTATTACTCCTTATTCTCGTTTCGACCTTAAACAATACTTAATCGATAATAAACATGATATTTATATCGATAAGCAGTTAAGATTGATTGTTGTCAACAAATCAGATGGTGCCACAATTGGAGCTGTTGACCTATACGATTTCGAACCTTTTCACCGAAGAGCAGGAGTAGGAATTTTGATTGATAGTAATTACAGAGGGCAAGGTTATGGTTTGATGGCTTTAAGAATTGTTGAAGAGTATGCATTTAACTTCCTGAATCTAAAACAGTTATATGCTATGATACCCGAAAACAATAAAGGTAGTATAGAGCTATTTACTAAAGCCGAATATACTCACACAGGCAATCTTAGTAACTGGTTGTCGAAAGGCAATTCATTTGAGAGTGTATTGGTGATGCAGAAAATAAATAAGAGAGTTTGATTAAATACTTAACAAATAAATATCACACCAAATGCAAGATGATATAAAAAAAGCAATTGAGGTTTTAAAATCGGGAGGAATTATACTATATCCAACCGATACAATATGGGGAATTGGTTGCGATGCCACCAACGAAGAGGCTGTAAAAAGAATATATGAGTTAAAACAACGTGATGACAGTAAATCGATGCTAATTCTACTAGACAATCCTGCTAAGCTTCAAACCTATGTGCAAGAAGTTCCTGACATTGCCTGGGATCTTATAGATTTGACCGACACACCACTTACCATTATATTTGAGGGTGCTAAAAACCTTGCTTCTAATCTTATCGCAGAAGATGGTTCTATTGGTATAAGAATTACAGATGAATTATTTTCGCGTGAGTTATGCAAACAGTTTCGAAAACCTATAGTGTCTACCTCTGCCAATATTAGCGGTCAACCTTCTCCTCAAACATTTTCTAAAATATCTGCTTCAATAAAAAACGGAGTAGATTATGTAGTGAATTACAGAAAGAAGGAGAATAAGGCAGCTAAACCATCGGGGATACTAAAACTGGGAAAAGATGGAACCATCAAAATAATACGTAAATAATTGTTCATAAATAAACGGATATACCGTATCTTTTTTGTTTTGAATCCTAAAATATTATCTTTGTTTAAAAGGACTTAAAATTAAATATGCAATTGAAAGATATTCACAACAGATTTCTACTGTGGCGAGATACGCATATAAAAGAAAAACATTTTTTGCTGATAGTCTGTTTTTTGGTAGGTATTCTAACTGCCTTTGCAGCTTATGCACTAAAGCTAGCTATTAAATTCTTCCATGTTTTTCTTACTGAGAACTTCAGCCAGGTAAATCACAATTACTCATACCTTCTATTTCCTATAGTA
This sequence comes from uncultured Proteiniphilum sp., assembly GCA_964605035.1. Classification (GTDB taxonomy): domain Bacteria; phylum Bacteroidota; class Bacteroidia; order Bacteroidales; family Dysgonomonadaceae; genus Proteiniphilum. Next base: position 3,282 of record CAZSBA010000095.1, read on the forward strand.
GGAATAGCAATTGCTGCTTTATATGTAAGATATATTGTAAAGGACGATATAAGTCATGGTGTAACAAAAATACTATTTGCAATATCTCAGCGTAAAAGCAGGATAAAGCCCCACAATATGCACTCTTCGTTGGTTGCAAGTTCAATTACAATAGGCTTTGGCGGGTCTGTGGGAGCTGAGGCTCCTATTGTACTTACTGGTTCTGCTATTGGATCAAACCTTGGCAGATATTTTAAGCTAGAGCAGCACAGTCTGATGATCTTAGTAGGTTGCGGTGCTGCTGGAGCCATAGCCGGTATCTTTAAGGCACCAATTGCAGGTATTCTTTTTGTAATTGAGGTATTGCTACTCGACCTCACCATGTCTTCAATACTGCCACTACTTGTAACTGCAGTTACTGCTACTGTAGTTTCTTATATTCTTACAGGGATGGATGCCATGTTTGCATACACACTTGTAGAACAATTTACACTCGACCGTATTCCTTTTGTAATTTTACTAGGTATTGTTTGTGGAATTCTATCTCTCTATGTCATTAGAAGTATGAGCTGGCTTGAAAACATATTTCAGAAATTATCTCTTTTAAAAAGATTTGTGCTTGGAGGAATTTTACTTAGTGTTTTAATATTCCTTTTTCCACCCCTATTTGGTGAAGGTTACAACACAATAAATACACTACTTGCGGGAGGTGATTCATTTAAAAGTCTTACAAACGAAAGCTATTTTTACAACCTAGAGAGCAAATGGTCAATAATTGTATTCCTTATATTAGTTATCCTTTTTAAAGTTTTTGCAACTAGTGCCACCAATGGAGGGGGTGGCACCGGAGGGGTATTCGCCCCTACTCTGTTTTTAGGGTGTGTAGCTGGGTTCGTATTTTCTTACACTCTCAATCAGTTAGGCTACACAGCATATCTTCCTCAAGAAAACTTTGCATTAATGGGCATGTCTGGAGTGATGGCAGGTGTTATGCATGCTCCCTTAACAGGTATGTTTTTAATTGTAGAACTAACCGGTGGGTATGACATGTTTTTACCCTTAATGATAGTTTCCTTGGTCTCATACGGCACAATCTTGATTTTTGAAAGACACAGCATTTATGCCATACGTCTTGCAAAAAGGGGAGAGCTAATAACTCATCATAAAGATAAAGCAGTACTCACATTTCTTAAAATTGAAGATCTACTGGAAAAAGACATACCCACTGTAACACCTGATATGACATTGGGAGATATGGTAAAAGTGATTTCAAATTCTAACAGAAACATATTTCCTGTTGTAAATAAAGACAACATCCTACTTGGCTTGGTTTTGATGAATGATATACGCAATATCATGTTCAGACCTGAACTATATGATAAATTTACAGTTGAAAAGTTCATGGTTGGATCTCCGGCTAAAATTGAGATCAATAACAATATGGAGGAGGTTATGCACACATTTGAAAAAACAAAAGCGTGGAACCTGCCCGTTGTAGATGAAAAAGGAGAATATATTGGTCTGCTTTCACAATCTTCGGTATTTAACTCATACCGAGAAGTGCTGGTAGAGAATTACTCGCAAGACGATGAATAAATTTCCATTATGAAGAAAGAGGATTTAAGAATATTATTTATGGGCACTCCTGAGTTTGCGGTTGCTTCGCTTAAAGCTTTGGTAGAAAACAACTACAACGTTGTAGCTGTAATTACTATGCCAGACAAGCCAGCTGGGAGAGGATATAAGTTGCAAGCATCACCAGTAAAACAGTATGCCTTAGAAAAGGGACTAACTGTATTTCAACCAGAGAAATTAAAAGAAGAGAACTTTCTTGTTGAATTAAAAGAATTAAAAATTGACCTTCAGGTAGTGGTTGCTTTTAGAATGCTTCCTGAAGTTGTTTGGAGTATGCCAACAAAGGGCACCTTCAACCTCCATTCTTCATTACTCCCCCAGTATCGTGGTGCAGCACCAATCAATTGGGCAATAATTAATGGCGAAAAAGAGACAGGAGTGACTACATTCTTTCTGTCGCATGAAATAGATACTGGTGATATCATTTTTAGAGAAAAGACTACAATAAGAGAATCAGATAATGCTGAAACACTTCATGACAGGTTAATGGTGATGGGTGCACAGCTTGTTCTAAAGACAGTAGATGCTGTTATTGAGTGCAATGTAAAAAGTATACCTCAGGATGAAATAAATTCGAATGAGATTGAGTTGAAGCCTGCTCCAAAAATTTTTAAAGATGATTGCAGAATTAACTGGAATAAAAACGCTGAAGATATATTCAACTTCATAAGAGGTTTATCGCCCTACCCTTCTGCATGGACTGAGCTGCATAGGCCAGAAACAGATGAAGTTATCAGGCTTAAACTATATTCTTCTTGTAGGGTAAGTGAAGAAGTTGAATCTAAAAATCTAAGTAACGGCTCAATATTAAGCGATAATAAAAGCTATATATATGTATTAACAGGAGATGGAATACTTAGCATTACAGATTTGCAGCTTTCTGGCAAAAAACGTATGAGCGCCATTGACTTTTTAAATGGATACAAGTTAAGTGAAAACGATTATTTTAAATAATCGCTTAGTTACTACCACTTATAATTAAGTCCGAAACTAAGAGTCTGATTAATTTGCCAATGTTTCAAATCAGGATCTGCCGGCACACTATCATCAAACCTCACATTAAGATAAATTCTTGTTGAGAAAGCATTACTTAATGCTAGATTAAGGCCGTTCTCAAATTCAGAAGTCACCTTCTCGTAGCTTGTAAAGTAGGTTAAACGAGAGTCCCAGGTTATATAACGAGTTATGTTATACTTGACTATAGATGTGATGGTAGAACCTAGGTCGAGTAACGATTTATCTCCTTGAGGTATACCATATCGTGCAACATCAACAGAATCGTGTCCAACGTATCTATAGTTTATAGATATCGGAGCTATTGCTAAATCCCATCTAATATTTCTATGACGAACCTTTTCAGAATTTTTACTAACAGCGTATTTCAAACCGACACCAGCATTTACATATAGAGGTGCAAGAAATGCAGAGCGTATTTGATTAGAGTTGGTTGGATATGCATTAAATAACTGAGATTTTGCTTCCATATTCATAGAATATGACCATCCGTTTAAAAATGCATCGATACCAAAGTCGCCATAATAGCGAAGCAGGTCGTTACCTATTCTATACTGTCTAAGCGAGTCGTCTGGAGCATTAAATACAGACAATCTCCACTCAAGAGTATTATTAAATTTAACTTTCTCTTTTTTATAATTAGCTCTTAAAACATGATGACTATTAAAGTTAAGATTGTTAGTACCCCCTTTATGCCAATTATCGGAAAAATAATTTTGTGCAAACTGAAAAGAATGCTCACCAGAGCGAACCCAGTATTTCCTCTTAATTGTTGTAACATCAACCCCAGGTGCTTCTAATGTAAAAGCTGTTTCAGACTCTAAAAGCTTTTTAAATGGGTTGAATGTATCTCTTACATCTTCATCGCTTCTTCTTACTCTTGGAAGGGAATCGATATTAAGTATCGAGTATTTTATTCTATCTGGATACTCCATGTAAAAGTCTCGTCTTACTCTCTGTATGAAATCAACATGGTCTAAATCGGGAGCAAATGTTCTATTTCGAGGTATAAGTTTTCCTCTATCAGTATTATCTTCGGTAGAATATAGTTTTATTTCGCGGGGAAGCATTTTCCCATTATATATAATAGGTAGAAAAAGGGGATTAAAGAAAATAGTATCTCTAAATGTCAAACCTCTCAATGAATTAGGACTTTGATAATACTCGGGAAGTTGTAGTGTTCCATTTGCTTTTCTTGTAAATATTGAATCTAATGGATTTCTACTTACAAAAGGAATAGCTGCTGGTACAATTATTGAATCTTTACTAATTGTGTCTCCAATGATCGGCTCTCCAATGATCG
>CAZSBA010000096.1:0-7194 GCA_964605035.1 uncultured Proteiniphilum sp.
TACGGACACATAATATCTGTCCAAACTTCAACTTTCATTTTATCTTGTGTCATTTATTTAATATTGAGTGTTACGATTCAATTAAACAATTAGGCTATCATTTTGTTTAAACTCTATTATTTGACATTTTTTTTATGGCATAGTTTTTATAATTTTGTCTAATCAGAATGTGATATTAAGTTAATTCACTAATCTAAAATCTATTATAAATAAACCATAAAAGATTTGAATGTTGTGAAAACAGAAGTTACGATAAATTTAAATAAACATTTCAGAGCTTTTTATCTTAAAAATGCCGCAGACATGATTTTCTTTGCTAGAAAATTTGTCGATTATGAAACTGCAGAAGACATTGTTCATGACATATTTCTAAAGATTTGGGATAGTAAATCTACAATTATTGTTGAGGAAGACATGAAAAACTATCTAATTACTATGGTGAGAAATGCATGTTTAGATCATCTCAAAAGTAAATCTTTTGCAGATAATAATGAAGATAATACATTTTATCAAATTAATTTTGATGAGCTCAGATTATATACTACTTTACATGACAATAATTTGCAGAATGATAAAATCATTGAAGATATCAATGAAGTGATAGAAAAGTTGCCTAATAGACAGAGATTAGTCTTTGAGAAAGCCTTTTTAAATGAGCAGAAACATTCTGAAATTGCTGAGGAACTGAACATTTCAATAAGGACCGTTGAAACACATATCTATAAAGCATTAAAATTCCTACGTGAAAACATTATTTTTTTACTTTTCTTGTTTTAGTCGTACGTAGTTTTGTTTTAACAATCGTATATATAATATGATATATAATTAATTAAATAATATATAAGATTGCAAGCAACTATATATGAATAATGATATAGAAAATGTGATCATGCGAATTCTCGCAGGATCTGAGCACGTTAATGATAAAAAATTGTTTTCTGAGTGGTACAATTTATCTGAGGATAACAGAGTATTGTTTCTTTCTTTAAAAGATATTTACGATCGTCGAAAAGGTGGTATATATCCAACTAATAATGAAATTAATGCTGTTTGGCTAAAAATTAATAATACAGTAACTGAAAAAGCTAAGAGAAAAAAAAGACAATCAACCTTTGCTATTATTAATAGTGTTGCAGCAATTGCAATTGTTATAGTTGTATTATGTATAGCTTTTGTTAAAAACAACGATGTAGCAGTAGATTGGGTTGAAGTAAAAACTAATCCACGTAGTGCGCCAAAAACCATACTGCTATCTGATGGATCTGAAGTAATAGTAAACGCATCTTCGTATCTTAAATACCCAAGAAACTTTACAGCTGGTAAAAGAGAGATTTATCTTGATGGAGAAGCTTTTTTTAAAGTCTCTAAAGCTGACAACTCCGAGTTTGTAGTACATACAGAAAAGCAATCGATTAATGTATTAGGTACTGAGTTTAATGTATTAGCATATAGCTCTGATAACAGCACAATTACAACTCTTGTTAATGGAAAAATAAAACTTGAAACATATGGTAATGATAACACTTTAATTGATGAAATTATTGTATTGCCTAATCAACAGATCAATTTTGATAGAAGCATTAATGAAACAACTGTTTCAGATATCGATATTTCAGATGCAATGATGTGGATTGATGGAGTATATTCATTTAGAGAGGCTTCTCTTTGTGAAATAACACGTAGATTAGGTTATGTAACAGGTGTTACTTTTATACTAGATGAAGAACTTATTGATGAAGAGTATACAGGTAAGTTTTTCTACTATCAAACACCGGAAGAAATAATTGAGGTGTTGAATTTTAAAGGAGAATATCAGCACAAAATTACTAATGATACAATACTACTTTTTTAGAAGAAATGGAATTGAAACTATTAACTTAATCAAATTATATGCCTATGTAAATAAATATTCTATGTGAAAAATGAACCCATAATAGGGAAAAGAAATTTTAAAAAACTTTTAATATACCACTAAAAAATTATTAAATGAATAAATCTAATTATTTGACCAGCATGCTTGTGCTAACACTAATGCTTTTTAATGTAAGCATTAGCTTTGCAGATAGCGATGTTTATAAAGAAATGCTGACTTTGAATTTAGAAGATGTCACATTTGATGAGGTTGTCTCAGCTATTGAGAATCAGTCAGAATATGTATTCTTCTATAAAAGCAGTGATGTGGATCACACGATTCAGTATGACGTGGAACTGGACAATAAATCAATATCTGAGATATTGCATCAGTTGACTAACAATTCCTCCCTAACTTACAGAATATCGGGGAAATATATTTTTATCGATAAGAAAAATGAAAACATAAATGATGCCAATGTAAACAAAACTTCTAAGGTTACACAACAAAAGAATCAAATTTCAGGTAGAGTGCTTGATGAACTGGGTATTCCAGTTATTGGTGCAAATATCATTGAAAATGGCACCTCAAACGGTACAGTAACAGATATAGATGGCAATTTTCAATTTGAGATTTCTGCTGGTGCTGTTATAACTATATCATATATTGGTTATATAGATCAGCAAATAAACACAACCGGAGCAAGTAACTTTAATATAGTTCTTATAGAAGATACACAGACTTTGGATGAACTTGTTGTAGTAGGTTATGGAACTATGAGAAAATCAGATGTTACAGGATCTATTTCAACTGCAAAGGGTAGTGATATCATTAAGAATCAATCGTTCAATGCACTTGAGGGATTGAAAGGTAAGGCTGCTGGTGTGAATATTTTCTCAAATACAGGTCAGCCTGGAGGTGAACTGAGAGTTATTATTAGAGGTATTTCTACTATTAATGCTTCGGCCAGCCCGCTATATGTTGTAGATGGTGTTGTAATGTCTAATTTTCAATTCTTGAACCCCAATGATATTGAGTCTATAGAGGTCTTGAAAGATGCCTCATCTGCTGCTATTTATGGTGCTCGTGGTGCAAATGGTGTAATTCTTGTAACTACTAAAAGAGGTGGGAACACAGGAAATCGTGCACGTGTATCTTATGATGGTTCATTATCAGTAAGCGAAATGGCAAGATTCATGGATGTAATGGATGCAGGTGAATGGATGAGCGCTTTCAAACAGGGTCTTGAAAACGCTAATACTTGGCAGAATAGAAACTTTACAACCGATCTTTCTCAGATCTTTACAGATGAACGAATTTTTAATTCAGATGGTTCTCCAAAATATAATACAGACTGGCAAAGAGAGGCTTCCAGAACATCTTTCTCTCAGAATCATCAAATTAGTATACAAAGAGGTGATCAAGATCACTCGGTTGGAGCTTTCTTAAATTATACTGACCAACAAGGAATTTTGCATAACACCTTTTTTAAAAGGATAAACGCTAAGTTGGCATATGATGATAAACCAACAAAATGGTTGTCAACCGGTGTTAACCTACTAGTAAACCATTCGTGGGGTAATAGAACATCTGATAACCCATATGGTCAGGGTGCATTACGTACTATGATTGAGTTACCTCCATTTATACCGGTAATGATTGATGGTGTGTATGCTCAAACAAACAGCTTTAGAACTGATGCTATTTATCGTGATCAGAATAATCCAAGTCCAAGTGCAATGCAGGGTTTTAGCCCTGAAGGTGTAGGTAACCCAGTTGAGCTGCTAAAACGTATGGAAGCTAAACAATACAGAACTCAGGTTTTTGGTAATGCAGCTCTTACATTTCATTTAGCCGAAGGTTTAGATTTAAAAACTCAATTTGGTGTAGACTATCATAATAATCGAAATGCAAATTATACACCTTTTACTCCACGACCTCTTATAAATCAGAGTTCAACAGGTAGGGCAGAAGGTAACAACTCTAACACACTTTATTGGCAGGAAGAAACATATCTTACATACAACAGACTTCTAGGTCTTCACTCAGTTAATGCAATGGGTGGTGTTTCATGGCAAGAAAGAACCTATACCTATTTTAATGCTGTAGGAAGTAACTTCTCTGACGACTTTTATGGTTACTACAATTTAGGTAAAGGTTCCGATAGACCATCGGTAGGTAATGATCATGACAAATGGACAATGAACTCTTATTTTGCCAGACTTGCATACTCATACGATAATAAATATCTGGCAACAGTCACAAGCCGTTGGGATGGTTCATCTAAATTTGGAGCCAATAACAAATATTCATGGTTCCCTTCAATCGGTCTGGGATGGTTGATGTCTAACGAAGATTTCCTAATTGATAATGCTTTCATTAGCAGATTAAAACCTCATACTTCATTTGGTGTTACAGGTAACTCTGAAATTGGCACATACGCATCTCTAGCTACAATTGGACAGTCTACTACTATTATTGGAGAATCGTTGCAAACAGTATCTTATACTCAGCGTATGCCAAATCCTGATTTGAGATGGGAGAAAACAAACCAGTGGGATATTGGTGTAGATCTTGGTCTGTTCAACAACAGATTGAATGTGGAAGCTTCGTACTACTACAAGTATACAACAGACCTTCTATTGAGTCGTCCGATTCCTAGAACTACGGGTTTCTCTTCTATTACTAGTAATATTGGAGAGGTATCTAACAAAGGTTTCGACTTGCTTGTTAATGCTTACCCAATACAGACAAGTGATTTTCAGTGGAACAGTACTCTTAATTTAAGTTTCAATAAAAATAAAGTTGAGAAACTTGATGAAAGTTCTTCTGTTGATCAGGTAACTGGAAAACGTCAGATACTTCTTGATGGTTTTGTTGGTTATGAAATGCTTATTCGTGAAGGTGAAGAGTTATCATCGTTCTATGGATATAAGCGAGCAGGTATATATGATGGAGTTCCAGCAAACTGGGATACCGAAACCATGAATGTACCTTCCACAATTGGTGAAAAGGTTACCTATAAAGAGAGACAAATACTTGGAAATGGTTTACCAGATTGGATGGGTTCTTTTATAAACACATTCAATTATAAAGGATTTGATCTTACATTTGATTTGCAATTCTCTTGGGGTGCCGATATAATGCAAGAATTTTTCCATTCGGCTGAAGGACGTTTCCTTACAAGTGGTATTGATCGTTTATGGCAGGAAGCTTGGCATCCTACTCTTAATCCAAATGGAACAGCTCAAGCTATTCGTCTTGCAAACTTTGGAATGGGTAATAATGCTAATGCTGATGATACATGGGTAGCAGATGGTTCTTACCTGCGAGGTAACCTAATTCAATTGGGATATACTTTTACCCCTAACTCTTTACAACGTATCGGTTTGCATTCATTGAGGTTATATGGAAATGTGAACAACGCATTCTTAATCACTTCGTCTGATTATTTGGGCTTTGATCCCGAAAACTCATCTCGTTTAGGTGATAATAAATGGGGAACTAACCGTCAGTTCTTTACATATCCCCGTCCAAGAACATTCACGGTGGGAGTTAATGTAACGTTCTAATAGATAGTCAGTAATTATTAAAAAAAAGTAATCATATGAAATTACAGAAAATATATAAATACGTACTTTTCCTGATCTCTTTAACAATTGTGATGAGTTCATGTGAAGGGTTCCTAGAAGAGGATCCACTGGATGCTAAAACAACAGGACAGTTTTGGAAAACTGAATCAGATGCTATTACAGGTGTAAATGCTTTATATTTTGGGGGTGTTCCATATTTACATAATATTGATGTAGATGGTGGATGGACACCTAAAGCAACTATGTGGGGTGGAGTAATGTCGGGTCTTTTTGTAGATAAACGTAAAGACAGAACTTTTACAAATGCTTCTGAAGGAGGAAACTTTAATATTGAATCGTTTGATGCTACTTCTCAGAAGATGTGGACAGAATTTTATATTGGTATTTCTCGTGCTAACTTTGTTATTGAAAATATTCCTCTAATGACAGATGTTTTATCGGATGCACAAATTGCAAACTTTGTAGCCCAAGGTAAGTTCTTCCGTGCTTATGCCTATTCATACCTTGTAAAGGAATATGGCGATGTACCATATATCGACAAACCTTTTACATCTCTTGAGGGTATTTATGTTGAACGTACTCCCTCAGCACAGGTTTATGCAAATATAGAAACCGATCTTTTAGATATAATAGGAGGTAATGCATTACCTAATGTTTCATTTTATGCCAATGATGGGTATGTAACACGACCAATGGCACAAACTCTGCTTGCAGCAGTTTATCTGCAATGGGCAGGTGCACCTGTAAACGGAGGTAATGAATACTATACAAAAGCCGCAAATATGGCCATTAATGTTATCAATGGAGGACAACATGCACTTATTCAACCCAGTGGTAGTACAACAGATCTTGAATCTGCATATAATATTATTAAGACCACTAAATCATCTAATGAAATTATTTATGCTAAAGAGTATAATCAAACAAGCTTTAATGTAGGTAACTCTTATGCAGTTCGTTCAATTGGAACAGATGCTTTTCAGTGGAAGAATGCTAATGATGCTAGTGTTTTCAAACCAGGTGGAGATGTGTTATATAACGCCTACTTACCTTCTGATGTACTGTTAGACAGTTATCATCCAGACGATGTTCGTATTATGGAGAAGCAGTTTTTCTTTTCTGAATATACCGATGATACGGGTATAAGCCATACCCTAAATAATGTTGGTAATTGGGCTTGGTTTGACGATGGTTCTTTGATTAATGGTCGAAATGGAGATTATAACATGCCAATTTTCCGATATGCAGAAGTGCTGCTGATTGCAGCTGAAGGACTTGCACGTACAGGCAACGAATCTGATGCAAGAGGCTATCTTAACCAGGTTAGAACTCGTGCAGGATTGGCTGATGTGACTGCATCAGGAGATGCTTTAATTCAAGCGATACTTACTGAACGTTTTCATGAGTTCCCTCTTGAATTTAAGATATGGGATGATATACGAAGAACACGTCTTTATCCACAACCCGATGGAGTTGGAACAGGACGTTTAAATTGGGTGCCACTCTCATCTGCAGCAATTCAAAACAAACCTGAGGGTCAATCAAGAGTAGGTGCTATACCAGAACATGCTCTGCTATGGCCTATTCCACTTAGCGAAATGCAAGCAAATCCAGCTTTGGAAGGAAACCAAAATCCAGGTTGGAACTAAAAAATACCAACTGAAGTAAAGAATTAGATAGAAATAGATATTAATCTAAATATTGAATATTTCATGTAACCCCAGACATAATTGTTTGGGGTTACTTATT
>CAZSBA010000097.1:0-7147 GCA_964605035.1 uncultured Proteiniphilum sp.
CCCTCTGATTAACAGTCAGATGCTCTAACCAACTGAGCTAAGGAAGAATTTATATCTGTTCCTGAAAAAGTGATGCAAAAGTAGTACATTTTTCTGAAAGAACCAATACTAGCCAATAAAAAATATACCAAATGATATATTTTCTTTTCAAATATTTACTAAGTCGATGATTTCCTGCACAACACCATCGTTATCATTTGATAAATTTATCCAATAAATATTTTCATCCCTTCTAAACCAGCTTAATTGCTTGCGTGCGTAGTTGCGAGAATGCTGTTTTATCTTATCAATTGCAAACTCTAGTGAGCATACGCCATCAAAATATTCAAATAGCTCTTTATAGCCAACAGTATTTAGTGAATTTAGATGACGCCTGGGATATAAACCTCTGGCCTCTTCTATCAAGCCATCATCTACCATTTTATCAACTCTTAGGTTTATTCGATCGTACAACTCTTTGCGATCGCGGTTAAAACCCACTTTTATTATTCTGAAGGGACGTTCTTTTTTGGTGTTTTTTCTAAGTGAAGAATAGGGTTTCCCGGCCATCAGACAAATCTCTAATGCATGAATCACCCTTTTTGGATTTTTTAAATCCACTTCATTGTAAAAAACAGGATCGAGTATCTTTAGTTGTCTGCGTATAGGATCAAGCCCCTCTTTATCGTAAAGCTCTTTCAAATCACTTCGCAACTTATCATCTATGGTGGGTATTTCATCTATGCCCTTACATACTGCATCGATATACATCATTGATCCACCTGTCATTACAATTGTGCTATACTGAGTATGAAGTTCATCTAAGAGTGATAATGCTTCATCTTCAAATTCACTTGCGCTGTAATATTCTTCAGGTTCAAGCTTTCCTACAAAATAGTGATCCACACGTTCTAACTGATTTTTATCGGGAGCAGCGGTTCCGATTATCATTTCCTTGTATATCTGTCGCGAATCGGCAGATAAAATTGGACTCCCCAACACTTCGGCAACTCTAATACTCCACTCTGTTTTTCCTACTCCGGTGGGTCCGAGCAGGACCAGTAGTGTTTTCATTATGGTTATTAGAAAATATCCAATGAATCTGGTTCTGAAGATGAGTTCTCTATATCATCTAACCCTTCGTAACCTTCTTTATCAAGTTCCTCCAAATCGAAACTTTCGTCTCCATAAAACGATTCGCCCAAATCTACGGTAACTACATCAGGATTATCATCAATAAAAGTAACAATTTGTTGTGGTGCTTCACCCTCCGAAATAGAGCATATTGGTTTTTTAAGATTCTTGCCGGGGATAATTTCCGACAACTCAATGTAAAGAGCCCGTTCGGTAAGATAGTCAAACACAAACATCAGCCTTTGTTTCTCATCTTCTAAGAAATCGCTTAAAACACAATCTTCCATAACCAAAGAGTCTACATCTGAATCTGTATCCATCTCAACTAAGGTTATCTCTTGCTTTTTACGCCACTTATTATCACTTAAGAAAAATGAAGCCATCTCTTTATCACTAAAACCAATAGAATCTATCAAGATTCTGTAAAAATCCATGAATGTTGCATCAGCATCAATTTTAATCTCTCTTTTGAAGTCATCTACTTCATCCGATAAAACAAGAAATTTGAAGATCATTTTAATTTAGTTTTTCTTTTTTATTCAATAAATTCTGACATCAGTTGTAATGTAATTCAAAGGTAATAAAAAGTTTTAAATCCAAACAAGCAGGCTGCTTATTAATGTTGCAGTAAACTGTTGAACCTATCTCTATAATATTTGTTTTAGATATAGTAATACAAAAGCAAATATGATGAAATATAAGTATATGCCTATAGATTCGGACTACACAGAACTGTTAGAGTCGGAGATGGCAAAAAATAATTCTAGGGTTATATATTTCTCTTTTTCTAAAGAACCAGAACTGGAGGAGTCGAATGGTAAGATAATAAAGATAGAGAATATAAAAGATGAAGGTTCGTTTCTCCTATTTGATAATGGAGACAAAGTTCGTCTCGATCGCATTGTAGTAATAAATGGCAAACCCGGCCCTGCATATGACGAGTACGATGCTTATGCCCTTGCACCACTAACATGTAAAGCCGGATATGATGAATCAATGTGCTAGCATCTATAATTTAACCCGTAGGTTGATCAAATATCAGTGGATAAATTTTTATCTTTGCCCACATAACAATATATTTTTTCGTAAATGGCGTTAAGGCAGCAACAGGAACTAAAACAGTTACAAAGGCTTTCACCTCTTCAGATGCAGGTAATAAAGCTAATTGAACTGAATAATGTAGAAGTAGAGGAGCGAATAAAGCAGGAGATTGAAGATAATCCTGCTATCGAGACTGCGGATATTGAATCTAGTAAGGATATAGATAATACCGAAGACACTGGCTTATCTGACGAACTTACTCAAGATGATATTATTTTAGGCGACTATTTTTCGGAAGATGATATACCTGATTACAGGTTAAATAGTTATATGAGTAAGAGTGAGCCTGATTTAGTTGAATTTAGTTACTTTGATGATAAATCGCTGCACGAATACTTGATAGAGCAAACTGGCTTATTAAATTTGGATGAAAACAGGCAAATAATTGCTGAGTATATTATAGGTAACATTGATGAAAACGGATATTTGCAACGCGACTTGTTATCTATATCTAATGATTTACTATTTCAACAACAAATGGATGTTACTCCTCTTCAACTAGAAGATATGTTGTATGAGATACAAGATTTTGACCCAAGTGGTGTTGGTGCACGCGATCTTCAGGAGTGCCTACTGCTTCAATTGAGAAGAAAGAAATCTAGTTACGAAGTTGAACTAGCCACTAAAATTATCGAAGAATATTTTGATGAGTTTTCGAAAAAGCATTATGATAAGATTATCCGGCAGATGGATATATCACAAGATGATTTGAAGGATGTAATAGAAGAGATAGTTTCGTTAAATCCTAAACCGGGAAATACGCTTGGGGGTAATATGCAAACTGCAATGAATAATATCACCCCCGACTTTATTGTGGATTCATACAACAATAATATAACTATTCAGCTGAATAACAGCAATATCCCAAACCTACAGTTAAATCGCAACTTCTCTGAAATGATAAAAGGTTTTAACGAAAACAAAACAAGCATGTCGGCAGACGACAAACAGGCGATGCTGTTTATGAAGCAAAAGGCAGATTCGGCAAAATGGTTTATAGATGCTGTAAAACAGAGACAAAACACTCTGCAAAGAACTATGGAGGCAATAGTAAACATACAGTATGATTTTTTCTTAACAGAAGATGAATCTATGCTCAAACCAATGATTCTTAAGGATATTGCTGAAAGAACCGGCTTTGATATTTCAACTATATCACGTGTAAGCAATAGCAAGTATGTACAAACAAACACAGGAATATATCCTTTGAAGTTCTTTTTCTCTGAGGCTATGCAAACAACTGATGGAGAAGATATATCTTCGAGAGAAGTTAAGATGATACTAAAAGAAAGTATAGAGAGCGAAAACCCCTCTAAACCATTGACAGACGACCTGTTGACTAAGATTCTAAATGAAAAAGGTTATGTTATAGCACGTCGTACTGTTGCAAAATATAGAGAGCAATTAAACATACCAGTAGCACGTTTGAGAAAAAAACTTTAACTTTGTCTAATGAAATCGATTTCACATGTAATATCCACAGTTTTTCAGCCACTGTTGATGCCAACATACGGTGTAATGCTTCTATTTATGTACACCTATTTTGGTGTAGCATTTTCAAATAGATTCTGGCATATTGTTACACCAGTAATGCTTTTTTCGTTTATAATTCCAGGTATTCTGATATATCTGCTATTAAAAATAGGACTTATATCAGATCTGTCGTTAAAAGTAAGAAAAGAGAGGTTCTATCCCTATTTCATTACACTGCTGTCATACAGTGCTATGGTTGTTTTCTACTATAAGGCACAAATGCCTGTTTGGTTTTTAATGATGATGGCAGGTTCCATTGCTATAATGATAATAGCCATTTTAATTACATTGTTTTGGAAGATAAGTGCACATATGTTTGGTGTGGGAGGACTTGTTGGAGGTGTAATGTCGGTGTGCTATTATGTTGAGCATTCAAATCCATACTGGCTATTTATCGGGTTATTTATACTGGCCGGTGCCATAGGTACATCGAGATTGATTCTCAAACGTCACACACTCTTGCAAGTTATTGCAGGATTCCTTTTAGGATTCTCGGTTGCTTTTATGTTTGTGAAGTTGGGTGTATAGAAATCGCGTTTTTATAGTTACAGAAAATAATTGTACATTTACATAATATAAATATTTATTAAAACTCAAATGACTATGAACTTTCCTGAAAATGTTAAGTATTCTACTGACCACGAATGGGTGAGAGTAGAAGGCAATGAAGCCTTTGTTGGTATAACCGATTTTGCTCAAGAAGAGCTAGGTGATATAGTATTTATCGATGTTACAACTGAAGGAGAAAAAGTTGAACAGGGAGAGGTGTTTGGCAGTGTTGAAGCAGTAAAAACTGTTTCTGATCTTATGATGCCCCTTACGGGAGAGGTACTAGAAGTTAATCCTGCACTTGATGATGCACCCGAACTTATCAATAAAGAACCGTTTGAAGGTGGATGGATTATCAAAATATCTATCCAAAATACTGAAGAGGTAGACGGATTAATGAGCGCCGCAGAGTACAAAGAATTTATAGGAAAATAAATAAAACATATGAATCCTGTAGTAAGTATAATAATGGGAAGTACATCAGATCTTCCCATTATGGAAAAAGCAGCTAAGTTTCTGGATGAGATGGAAATACCTTTTGAAATTAACGCTTTATCTGCACATAGAACACCCGAAGAGGTAGAGATATTTGCAAAAGGCGCAGCTAAAAAAGGAATTAAGGTAATTATAGCAGCAGCCGGAATGGCAGCACACCTTCCGGGTGTAATTGCTTCGATGTCAACTATACCGGTAATAGGAGTTCCTATAAAAGCTTCTCTAGAAGGAATGGATGCACTACTTGCAATAGTTCAGATGCCCCCTGGTATTCCTGTAGCTACAGTAGGTATTAACGGAGCGCTCAATGCCGCAATATTAGCCCTGCAAATAATTGCAACAGGTGATGAATCGGCACAAGTTAAAATGGCCAAATATAAGTCGGAACTAAAAGACAAAATTTCTAAAGCCAATGAAGAGTTGGCACTTATAAACTATAAGTACAAAACAAACTGATTCTTATAATAATGAAAAAAATAATCTTTATGCTTACAACCATATTTCTGTTTGCAGCCTGTGGTGAAGGTAAAAAAACAGATAAAGAGACTATAGCAGATGATATCGATTATGCTACATTTGAATATAAAGTAGATAGATTTGCCGATATTGAAATACTAAGATATCCGGTTTCGGGGTTTAGTAGCTTATCGTTACAACAAAAAGAGCTTATTTATTATCTTTCACAAGCAGCTCTCGAAGGCCGAGATATATTGTGGGATCAGCACAACAGATACAACCTAACAATAAGACGTGTGTGTGAAGGTCTTTATGAGAATTATATGGGAGATAAATCGACAGAAGATTGGAAGAATTTTGAGACTTATCTGAAACAGATTTGGATGGCAAACGGAATTCACCACCACTATTCTGAAGATAAGATTATGCCAAAATTCTCTCAAGAATATTTTACAACGATTGTAAAGAGTGTAGATCCTGGCAGGATGCCTTTTAGAGATGGAATGGCAGCAGATGAAACCCTCAGCGAAATTTTACCTGTAATGTTCGACCCAACAGTTATGCCCAAAAGGATGAGCCAAGCACAGGGAACTGATATGGTTGAAACCTCTGCAGTAAACTTTTACGAAGGGGTAACCCAGAAAGAGGTAGAGGACCTTTACAATTCGATGAAGGATCCTAACGACAATACACCTGTTTCATACGGATTAAACAGCAAGGTTACAAAAGAAGATGGAGTTGTTGTAGAGAAAATATGGAAGTTGGGTGGCATGTATGACAGAGCTATTGAAAGAATTATAGGATGGCTCGAGAAGGCATCGGCTGTAGCTGAGAACGAACACCAAAAAGATATTATAGACACTCTTATTGAGTATTACAGAACTGGAAGTCTTAAAACCTTCGACGATTACTCTGTGAAGTGGGTAAAGGATACCGACTCGCGTGTAGATTTCATTAATGGCTTTATTGAAACCTACACAGATCCGATGGGATTAAAAGGTACTTGGGAATCTATTGTTAACTTCAAAAGTATTGAAGCATCAGAAAGGACAAGTATAATAAGCGATAATGCTCAATGGTTTGAAGACAATTCGCCAATAGACAATCGATTTAAGAAAGAGGAAGTAAAAGGTGTGTCGGCAAAAGTTATAACAGTTGCCATGCTTGGTGGCGATACATACCCTGCTACTCCTATTGGTATAAATCTTCCAAATGCAGATTGGATTAGACGCGATCATGGCTCTAAGTCGGTAACTATCGATAATATCACTTTAGCATACGATAAAGCATCAGAGGGCAATGGTTTTAAAGAAGAGTTTATGTGGAGTGATGCTGAGATTGAATTATCAAGGAAATATGGAACGGTAACTGATAACCTTCACACCGATTTGCATGAGTGCCTTGGCCACGGATCGGGCAAACTATTACCCGGTGTAAGTACCGATGTGCTTCAGGCTTACGGCTCTCCACTTGAAGAGACACGTGCCGATTTGTTTGCTCTTTATTTTCTAGCCGACCCAAAACTAGTTGAGCTTGGTCTAGTATCTGATCAGGATGCTTATAAGGCGCAGTATTATTCATATATAATGAATGGTGCAATGACTCAGCTTACTCGTATACAGCCAGGAAAGGATATTGAGCAAGCACATATGCGTAACCGTGCTACAATATCTAATTGGGTATTAGAAAAGGGTAAAGAAGACAATGTTGTGGCTTTAGAGAAAAAAGATGATAAGACTTACCTAGTGGTAAACGATTACGAGAAACTTCGTGTCCTTTTTGGAGAACTACTTTCGGAAGTACAACGAATAAAATCAGAAGGTGATTTTGAAGCTGCTAAAGCACTTATTGAGACATATGGAGTTAAAGTGAATCAAGATATTCACAAAGAAGTATTATC
>CAZSBA010000098.1:0-7056 GCA_964605035.1 uncultured Proteiniphilum sp.
ACTTCAGGAGCGTTAGGATTTACTTGTGCTGCACGGTTGAATGCTTGTTCTGCTTTAGCATAATCGCCTTGCTTGAAATACATTGTTCCAATATTATTCCAACCTCTGTAATCATTAGTGAAGTTAGCAGTTACATACTGATAAATATTCTCTTTAACTTGCTCATCATCAGTAAGAGTTGAAGCATATAATAATTCGTCTGTAGAAAGCTCTTTAGGATTATCCATCCAAGCAGTCATAATCTCTTCGTCAGACTTACCAATAATTTCTATGTTTGCTGTGATTCTAGAACGACGAAGTTGAGGTAGAATTGTATCGGCTATATCTTCGAATACATAAGAGATGTTTTTGATCTCTTTCTCTCTAGTTTCTGAGTCAGGATACATTTCGAGAACTCTTAAGATAAGATCTTTGTCTTGTAGGCTAGAAGCTGCTACAAGTTGACGAAAACCTTCCCAGTCTTGAGCTGTATAATGTGCAAACACATCAGTATTGATACTTCTTCTACTTAGCTCACTTTCTAAATAATTAGAAGTGTTAGCCTCACGTTGAGCAGCAAGTCTTTCGTTAAGCGATAGACCACCATCAGGAGATGCATACGCTGATACTTCAACATTTACGTTCTGTTTAGGATCTTTAAATGCTTCTTCAACACGTTGTTTCCAAGTAGCCATATCTTGCTTGTTAAGTTCACTCTGACGAAGATTAGCCTGTTGAATAACAAACATAATGTTTGCTTCCTGTGTGTCTTGAATAATTCTTTGGAATCCATCAGGGGCAACAGAAGGAGTTGTAGTTGCAACGCTTGCAAGGGCTGAAGTAGCTATAACACCATCAGCAACCTTTAAATCGGGAAGGTTAGAACGTTTGTTTTTAACCCTTCCATCAAATCTTAGGTATAGTTCAGAAGATCGCATTGCTTCTTCAAAAGGGAAAGTGCTATTTATTGTAAAATTTGCACCTCTGTTATGACTTACAGCAATTCTATTGCCCGAAATATTGTCGCCTTGAAAACTGTAGGGTGTGCCTGTAAGTTCTTGGTTGTTACCATATTTTAAAACAGGTGTAATAGTAACAATTGCATTTTTATTAAACCATTTCTCTGGAAAGGTTCCATTTATAGTAACTGGAACTTGATTTCCTACTGTTTCAAGTGGAGATGGTGTAACATTGAAATTGTTTTGCGAAAGAGGTTTTAACTTACTGCTACAAGATGTTGCAAATAGGGCTACACCTAGTAAAAGTACTAGTGATAATAAACGAGAAAATCTTTTCATGATGTGTATATTATAAATTAATTCTAAATATTTTACGCTTAAAAAGGTGCAGTTGTCATTGATTTTTATGTTTGTGCAAATTTACCTTTTTTTTGTCTGAAAAAAAAAGTTTACAGTTCTATTTTTCAAATAAATAATTAAAATATCACACCTACTTTTATAAAATAAATTAATAATACTTTCCAGTAGATTTTAATTGGTTTAATGGACTTTAAAACCTAATTTCACTAAGATCTCTTTTGTTGAATCTGTTGCATTTGCAATAGTGTATGCATGATATTCTCTGCGTAACGGATAGTTAGATCTGAACCAATAAAACTTCTCGGGGTGCAACTTTAGCAATTCGCTCTCCTTTAACGGATTATAACTTTGCCAAACTGCATGTGAGAGTTGATTATCTTCTGAAACTTTCCGCAAGTCGATAATAGGCTCAAAAGGATTAGGAAGCTCAAGGTATGCAGGTTTAATTTGCAAATTAAAGAATTCTATTAAATTCTCAATACTCATACGTGTAGCAGTCCATTTTCCATCTGCCGAATAACCTGCTATATGAGGGGTAGCAATATCAACTAGTTCTAATAGTTCACGATCTATATCTGGTTCATTTTCCCAGCAATCAATAACTGCACCCGATATTTTATTGTTTTTAATAGCTTCTTTAAGTGATTTATTGCTAGTAACACCTCCTCGAGCAGCATTTAATATATATGGTCTGCGCAACACCTCATTAAAGAAACTATCATCTGCCAAATGAAATGTTTTATATTCGCCAGTTTTAACTAAAGGTGTGTGAAAAGTAATAAAGTCAGACTCTCTTTTTATAGTCTCTATATCAACAAAGCATGATGAGCATTCTCGTTTTTCTCTTGGGGGGTCGTTCAACAGGACTCTCATACCTAGCTTATTGCAAGCAATTTCAACCTTAGAACCAACGTTGCCGACACCCACTATGCCAATTGTTTTATCTTTTAAATTAAGTTTATACTTTTCGGCCAGATGAAGTAATGAAGCAGTTATATATTGTTCCACTGAATTGGCATTACATCCCGGAGCAGTGCGCCATCCAATCCCATTTGCTTCACAATAATCAGTATCTATATGATCATATCCAATAGTAGCTGAGCAAATAATCTTCACCCTACTTCCATAAAGATTCTCTTCTCCAAATTGAGTTACTGTACGCACAATCAGTGCGTCTTTATCCTTTATAGATTTTTTGGTAAATTGATTACCTGGTAGATATTCTACTTCACCAAACTGTTCTATTACTCCTTTTATATAAGGAATATGCGCATCAACTAATATCTTCACAGTCAATTCTTAGTAATATGATAAAGAAATGAATAATTATAAATAAAAAACCTCGCAAATTAACATTAGGGTTTTAAATGATCATGCATCGACTTTGCAGCTTTTCTGCCATCACCCATAGCAAGAATCACGGTTGCTCCACCTCTAACTATATCACCACCTGCAAATATTATATCATCTGCAGTTTGCATTGTGTCGTTATTGACAACTATAGTACCCCAAGAGGTGATTTCTAAACCTGAAAATGACTGTGGAATAAGTGGGTTAGGGGATACACCTACGCTAACAATAACTTCATCAACCTCCATCCAGCTAGTTGCACCTTCAATAGCTACGGGTCGTCTTCTTCCAGAATGGTCGGGTTCACCTAATTCCATTTTTTGAAGTAACATTCTTTGAACTCTCCCTCTTTCGTCACCTTCATATTTTAATGGATTGTGAAGTGTAAAAAACTCAATCCCTTCTTCTTTTGCATGCTTAATCTCTTCTAAGCGAGCGGGCATTTCTGCTTCCGATCTACGATATATAATTACAGCTCTTTCTGCACCAAGTCTCCTGGCTGTTCTAACTGCATCCATTGCAGTGTTTCCACCACCAATAACGGCTACTCTCTTTCCTTTATACACAGGTGTATCACTTTCTGGATCACCTGCACCCATAAGGTTCACACGGGTTAAATATTCATTGCAAGACATAACCCCTATAAGGTTTTCTCCGGGTATATTCATGAAATTAGGCAATCCGGCACCGCTTCCAATAAAAATGCCTTTAAACCCTTCTTCCAAAAGGTCCTCCTGTGAAATTGTTTTACCAATTATGCAATTAGTAATAAACTTAACGCCCATTTTATGTAATACTTCAATTTCAACATCAACTATATCATTTGGAAGTCTGAATTCTGGAATACCATATCTTAGTACACCTCCTAATTCATGCAATGCCTCAAAAACAGTAACATCATACCCAAACTTTGCCATATCACCAGCAAATGCCAAGCCTGCAGGCCCAGACCCAACAACAGCTATTTTAATCCCATTTGACGGATTTACTTCTGGAACCGACATCTTACCGCTTTCTCTTTCGTAGTCGGCTGCAAAGCGCTCTAAATGGCCTATAGCAACAGGGTCTTTTTTGAGCTTTATTGTATAAAAGCAGCTGTTTTCGCATTGTCGTTCCTGTGGGCAAACTCTGCCGCATACTGCAGGCAATGCACTTGTCTCTTTTAAAGTTTTAGCTGCTTCAAGATACTCTCCGCGCTCAATATTTTTTATAAATTTTGGAATATTTATCTCAACCGGGCATCCACTTATACATGTTGGATCTACACAATCTAAACATCTGTGAGATTCATCTACTGCCAACTTCTCTGTAAGACCCAGGTTAACCTCATCATATGTTTTTCTTCGTATTTCAGCATCAACCTCAGGCATTTTTACTCTCGATATAGAAATACGATCTTTATTCTTCATGTTTCTACGTAAGACTTCGCGCCACTCAGCAGATCTTTCCATTTTTAATTTCTCTTTCATATATCTTACCGTATAATCATTTATAAGCATTCAACCGCATTAACATTTCGTCAAAATCAACTTTATGGGCATCAAACTCAGGTCCGTCTATACACACAAATTTAGTTGCACCTCCTACAGTAACTCTGCAAGCTCCACACATACCGGTTCCATCTACCATAATTGTATTTAAAGATGCTACTGTAGGTACATTATATTTTTCTGTAAGTTTTGCAACAAACTTCATCATTACAGCCGGCCCAATTGTTACACAAAGGTTTACATTCTCACGCTGGATAACTTTTTCTACTCCATCGGTTACTAATCCTTTCTCACCGTATGTACCATCATCGGTCATGATTATCACTTCATCAGAATTTTCGCGAACCTGGTCCTCCAGAATAATCAATTCTTTAGTTCGTGCTGCAATAACTGAAATAACTCTGTTTCCTGCATTTTTCATTGCCTCCATAATAGGCAGCATAGGAGCAACACCAACGCCACCGCCTGCACATATTACAGTTCCGAAGTTTTCAATATGTGTAGCCTTACCAAGTGGACCCACCATATCTGTTATATATTCACCAGATTCTAGCATACAAAGCTTCTCAGAAGATTTACCTACACGCTGAACAACAAGAGTAATTGTGCCCTTAGCCTTATCTGCAGAGGCTATTGTATATGGCACCCTTTCTCCTTTTTTACCAATTTTTACGATTACAAAATGTCCTGCTCTTCGACTCTTAGCTATCAAGGGGGCTTCCACCTCAAATCGTACAACTCTCTCCGAAAGGTATTCTTTGGATATTATTTTATTCATTATCCCAATTTAGTTGTTATCATTATCTATTTATAAGTATCTACCCGATAGATCACATTATCATATTCGGCTTATACATATCTTCGGCAGTTAAATCGCATTCTTCTTTCATTTTTATGCAATATTCCATTTTTCCGAAATCGCCATCAGCATTGTTTGTACCGAAAGTAAATTTCAGTCCCGCATCCTTAGCTTTAAGGATAAAAGCTTTATTTGGAATTTCGTACCTATGATTAATTTCAAGAACCTTATCTGTTTCAACCAATGCATTTATCACCTTATCCATTCTTTCGTCAGTCCAGAATTCATCGTAACGATCGTTCATTACATCGGGAAGGAAGTTAGGATTCACATAAACATCCATCGGCTCCTGCATAACATCAACAATCTTTTGTACTATAAGATCCATATACTGCTGTTCATCTTCTATAAACACCTCTTCCGGAATCCATAGACGAGTACGGCGACCTTTAGTATCTGTAAATGTCAAAGCATCAGTAAAAACATAATCAAACATATCTCTTATTTCTGCAGAAAAGGTTTGAGGCCATTCGCGTCCTTCACCTTGCATAGCCTGTATAAACGGCTGACCAGTCATTTCTTCAATATACGCCAAAACCTCTTCATCGTTTGTGATAGGAAACCCTACACCACAATTAGGAGCAAGAGCGTAGTTAATTCCATATTTACGTGCCTGTTTAGCCGCTTCATCTGCAGTTAGTCCTTTAAGGTGAACATGGTAATCGAGAACGGGGAAATTCTCTTGATGTAGTTTAATAATATGGTCTGTTGTTTCGTCTATAGCCAATGTTTGTTGTTGAGCTATATCTACTGTTGAGCTTATAGGTGCAACTTCTATAGATTTAAATTCTAATGTGCCCTCTGTACTTTGAATTGCAAACTTTCCGCTCGAAAGAAGTTTTGTTGCATGTTCAGGTGTGCGAAAGGTTGAAGCTGGTTCGATATATTCAACAACCGGAGTGCCATTAAGAGAAACAGTAATGCCTTTTCCTTCTACACGTATGTCTAAATCGAACCACTCGTTTGTATTTACAATCGATTTAGTTAAGTTTCTTACCGAAAGTAAACTTCCTGTTTTGGTCCACCATTCTGAACTCTCAAGATCATTATTAAGTGCAACCCTGTATCCAGTTTCCGGGCTATCTGAATGGAAAGCAATAAAACCTTTACCATTACCCTTTATCCTTGCTTTAACTTTAAGATAGAAATCACTGTAATTACCACTTTTCAGTGTTAAAGAAGCTCCTTCGTTAAGCGACAATACACTATTCTCCACAGTTACGTCTCCTATAGTATGCCAATTATCTATACTCTCACCATCAAAAAGCATCTTTGGTGAATTGTTTACGGTGCAAGAGGTTATCCCAAAAAAGATGACGCTTAGAAATAATACTACCTTGTTCATAATAATGAGTTTATATTAAAAAATGTTTTTCTTCAAATTGATATTAAAAAGTTAACAATAGCTCGAGCGTAATCTTATCCGAATCCATTTGATCATTTACGCTAAATATTGACATATTGTTGTTTACGGCATACCACTCGTAATCTAATCTAATTATAGAGTCGAATATCTCTCCAGCAAGATTAAATCCTAACCCTACTGTCAATCTGTTTACATCAAACCCGTCTACGTCAAATCTTTCGTCAATAGCATCCCATCTAGCTGCAGGTAAAATATAGTCGAAGTATTCAGATTTTACTGGAATCTTATAAGCAGCTTGAATATAATAAGATAGAAGATCTTTATGAAACTCAGTTTTACTTTCCCTCTTCATTACTTCAGTTTCAATCTTGAAATTGTTTTTCTCATAGCGAAGATCAGTTCCGTAGATCAAGTAATGTAGAGAATCTGTATTTGGATAATCGTAGAATTTAGCCGTAAACCTCAAACCATCCATGTTACCCAGTTCAATTCGCCCACCATACGACAGATTTTTCTTCCATACCGGATCATTTATAGCATTACCGTTATAAATTCCAAACTCAAGATTTGTAGGCACCACACCCACATTGAATTTATATTTAGCATTTAGCCCTAAATCACGTGTACTTATGAAATATTTACCAAGAAATGTTCTATTTGCAAACATCATATCCGAAGGACTCGTAATATATG
>CAZSBA010000099.1:0-3167 GCA_964605035.1 uncultured Proteiniphilum sp.
AATTAGATATAGTTGACATAAAATAGAAGCTTTTGTACAGAATTGAAATAATACTACCTTTGCGAACTATCAAATATAACAGAAAACTACAATTCCCCTGTATAATGAAAAAAACTACACTACTACTATCTTTAATTACTGTTTTTTGCATACAACTTACAATGGCTCAAACTGATAGTGGGCTTAACGGTGGTATTGAACTAGACAGTGTTATTGCAAAAGTTATAATTCCAGATAAGGATGGTATAACAGCAGGTGATGGGATGTACTCTATTGCGCTGCCTGACGGGAGTAGCCTGTTTTTGATGGGCGATTCTTTTGTGGGTGAGGTGAAAGATGGTAAGCGTTCGACTTCTGACAGGATGTACAGGAACACTTATATTTTGTATGATGAGGGGAATGCGATTGGGATTTATGGCTTTGGTGGTGATAAGAACGCTTCGGCAGCGGTTCCTCCGGGTTACCCGAATGAGGAGAAATGGTATTGGCCGGGGCATGGTTTTGTGAATGGCGACAAGCTTTTTATATTTCAGACTCTGATGTATCAGGGGGGTGAGGGCATGTGGGGATTTATGTATGAAACAACTCATATATTGGAGTATGAACTTCCTGGTTTAGAGTTAAAAAGGACTGAGCCTATACCTTTTAAGGGATCGACTGATATTCATTATGGTATGGCGGCTTTGAGTGATGGCGATTATAATTATATATATGCTCAGGTGGATGTAAGGAATGATATAAATCCTATTTCGGAAGTACTTGTTGCGCGTACTGCCTTTGGTAATCCGTATGAGAATTGGCAATATTATAATGGTATGGAATGGAGTGATAACCCCGATGATGCTGTTAGGCTGGAGGGTTTGTCTACTGTACCTGTTTCGTCGCAATTTAACGTGTTTAAGCTTCGCAACAAGTATGTTTTGCTTACTCAGAATAAGACGTTTAACTCGGGTGAGATATATACGTTTATTGCAGATAGCCCAACAGGGCCCTGGAGAAACAAGAAGTTAATATTCAGGACCCTGGAGCAGGATATTCCGAATCTATTTACTTATAATGCTATGGCTCATCCTCAGTTTGAGAAAGATGGGAAGATACTTGTAAGTTATAATGTAAATAGTTTGGAGTTTTCTAATCTGTTTAATGATGTAAGCACTTATCGCCCTAGATTCTTCTGGGTTGATATTGATCAGATTATTGAATAATCTGATATATCTATACCTCCAACGCCACCTCTGTAGTGATTAATATTGCAGTATATTTTTACCTTCTGACCTATCAGGTGATCGTTATCTCTAAGGTTGAGAGCGTTAAAATGGGCTGATTCCGGATTAGATGACTTGAGCTCTACCGGGAATATTAGTTCCGGATCTACAACTGCGATATCGTCTGTTAATACGATATTTGTTTCACTACCGAATTGAGTGGGATCGGTTTTTATGATGCGGTCTGTTGTTCCTTCTTTTACTGCATATCCTGCTACGTATCCTTCAACCCAGACATAACCACTAGTAGCTGCGATTGCCTCTGATACTGTATATGGATTAGCTTCTGTGCCCTTATCTGTGGCTTCAGGGTCTGTGCTGTCGGGATCTTCTGGATTGCCTGATGAGTCATTTGGAGTGGGCTTGAGGTTGTGAACTGTTTCGTCTGTATCAAGTTCCCAATCGTTGATTGTGGAGCCACTATGGATTAACTCAACATCTTCTTTTGTAATATTGAATTTGTAAACTCTGGTGGTTTGTGGCGTGAGTGTGTATTGGGTGGGCGTCCAGTTGTAGATGTAGCCATTGTTTAGCTGAACCTCAATATTAATATCACTTAAGTCTTGTCCGGGCAGTAGTATTGCTTTTGCTGTAAGCTCGTTTATTTCTGAATTAAAAACTACTATTGGCGTTACGGTTTTAATGATGGTGTCTGTTGTTATGGTTCCATCTGCAATATTAAAGATGGCGTTTGTATGGGCATTTTTGATTGTAACTAAAGCATCTTGCAGGCTTACTTCTTCGTTGGAGGTTAGCTTGAGCTGAAGTTGTGATAACATGTGACTAAACTTGAGTTCTACATTGGGGTTTTCGGAACTGTGCCCTTTAGCTGTTGCATACATTATATCGATACTAGATTGCGGTTCCTGTACTGAAACATCGACTGGAAAAGTGAAATTGGTGATGTCTGTTGTGTATGGGTAATAAGCAATGAAGTCTATTTTTTGATCTGTATGCGGAAATAATATTTCATCTCCTACGGCATTGAAGTTGGCTACTTCACCTGCTGCTTGGTTTATATATTTGTGGTTACTGTAATTGTTGTATATCGACTCATCGCTTAATTCTTGCAATGATTCTATGGCATATATTCCGATCTGATCGCCTGCATGCCAGGTGGTGCCTGCTGCCCTTGTATGTGAGAGCTCTTTTAATGGATTGCTGATTGTGCTTGTAAATGTAGCTGCTTTGTTGTTTTCGACGGGTCTGCTACTTACTTCTTCTGATTCGCATGATGTTAGACTAAATACGATTAATGTAGTTAAAACTGATTTGGTCACTGTTTTTAAATTGGTTTTTGATTTGATTGTAAACATTTTGTTAAATTTTATATTAATAATCTCTGAACTTTTAGTATTAAATGTCAGCTAAAATAGCCATTATTGACCTGCATAATGGTTTTTTGCTAAACTAAGGATAAAAGATTGAATTAACAAATTAAAATTGTTTTGAGTGGTTTTAAAGTTTTGTAAGGATTTATTATTTACGGAATTGGAATGAACAAAAATATTGTCTGTTGGTTTATCTCCTATAAAGTTTATTCTTTACCATAAAATGTATCCTAAACCTGGACAACCTCTTCTTCGGAATCGTATTGCAGTATTAAGTAATAATTGATTCTTTGTAAGATCGGGTTGTCTTTTTTTTTGCCTTTTTTTTGCAACTCGTTTTAGGTGATTACTTTAGGTATTTGCACTGGGTATTTATCGCTTAATTTAGCTTAAATACCTTTCAAAACCTTACCTAATAAATATTGATTTTCAGATTCTTAGGTTAATCAAAATTAAAGAATATTAATTCTCTAAACCATTTTTTTACTGTTTCGTTATACATGTTGAAATTATTAATGTTAGTTTTAGTGTTAAGGTTTTAGTGTTATTTTTTAATTAATCACTCAACTTT
>CAZSBA010000099.1:3267-6978 GCA_964605035.1 uncultured Proteiniphilum sp.
AATTAATCACTCAACTTTAAAATTAATCACTCAACTTTAATTTCTGAGGGCGTGGGCTTTTCGCCCTTAGAAATTTAAAATTTACTCTGAGGGTGCATTTGGGATTCTTTGTTGAGAAGGAGACCGAACTAGAAAAAGTTCCCTCAGAGTCGATTTTAATAAAAATTGATGCGCGTATTAGAAAGGCTTCACAATTAAGGTGTCACGGTGTGACGAAAACATTTTTTTATTATTATACTACGCCGCTACTTTTTTGAAAAGAGGTAGCGGCGTAATTTGTAGAAAAATATCACATTAATATGGTTGATATTAAGATTATAGATTTTGAGGGTTGCTGTTTCGGCTAATTATACTAATTTTGCAACTAACAATTTAACGAATACTGATTTTTTATGAAGAAATTGTTCTATTTGATAACAGTGGCTGTTACCATATTGGGGATGGCTGCTTGCAGTGGTGCAAAGAATGTTGCTTATATTCAGGATGCTGGTGAGGAGGATATGACTGGTTATATGCAGACTACACCTTTGTATGACGCACAGATATTACCTAAAGATTTGCTTACTATTACTGTGGTGGCTACTGACCCTGAAGCTGTGAAGCCTTTTAACCTGACTGTGCCAAGTATGACTACCGGAACAAGTACTTACTCTCAGCCTTCGCTGCAGAAGTATCTTGTGGATAATAACGGGCAGATTAACTTTCCTGTAGTGGGAATGGTAACCCTGAGCGGGTTGACCAAAAGGGAGGCGGAAGAGAAAATTACCAGCCTGCTCTTAAAATATTTGAAGGAACCGCCGGTTGTAACAGTGAGTTTTGTGAATTATAAGATTTCGGTTCTTGGTGAGGTGGCTCGCCCAAACACTTTTACAATAGTGAATGAGAAGGTTAACATCTTTGAGGCTCTTGCCATGGCGGGTGATATGACCATTTATGGTAAGCGTGATAATGTGAAAATTATAAGAGAGGATGCTAATGGTAACCAGAATGTGATTGTACTTAACTTGAATGATCCTACTGTTATCTACTCGCCTTACTATTTTTTGCAACAGAATGATGTGGTGTATGTTGAACCTAATAAAACTAAAGCGAAAAGCTCGGAGATTGGTAGTGCAACAAGCCTTTGGATATCGGGAACCTCGATATTAATTTCTCTTGCTGGCTTGTTGGTTAATATTTTTAGGTAAATAGAAACCAATTTCTTTTTAAATTGTTAATGCAATAATAGACTGTTTTTTAATTTACAATACAAATTTTACGAATGACTGACTTGAATTCCGCTTCGCAAACGGATAATACTGATCTCGCAAATAGTGAGACAATTTCTATAATGGAGATAGTGATGCGATTTGCACGATACTGGAAATGGTTTGTGCTGGGTGTTGTTGTGGCTCTTGTTATAGTGTTTATATACCTGAGATATACAACTCCTGTTTATAATGTAACTTCGAGCGTGGTGCTTAAAGAGGCCAGGAACCAGCGATTTGAACCATCGATTGGTGGGATGGATGGCTTGCAGCTTGGGGGACTGGGTGCGGTATCGAACTTAGAAAATGAGATTTATATCTTGCAGAGTCGCTCAATGATTCGCAACGTTATTAACAGACTAAACCTGCACACTTCGTATATTGTTAGTGGCAGGATTAAGAGTGTCGACCTTTATAAGGACAGCCCTGTGATTGTGAGTATGGCACAAAGCGACCTGGACAGCCTGAGCAGTAATATCTCTTTTGATATGGTTACAGATAATGAGACTGGCTCGGTTACTGTTTCGGGTCTAATAAATGGTTCGAGAGATGTTGATACTGTGTTTACCTCACTGCCGGCATTGCTGCCGACTACTCACGGTAATATAAGTTTTACGAAAAGACCGGAAAATGGTTTTAGAGATAGTGAGTTGACTGTGATTATAATGCATCCTAATGCGGTGATAAAACAGTATAGGGGAAGTTTGTCGGTACAACAGGCATCGAGACAAGCCTCGGTGCTGGATCTTTCGATTAATACTCCCTACCCTGAAAAAGGTAAGGATTTTCTTAATATGCTGGTTGAGGTGTATAACAACGAAACAATTGAGGATAATAAGATGGAGGCCTTTAACACACAGTCGTTTATTAATGAGCGTATTGCTATTATCGACCGTGAGCTGAGTGATGCCGAAAGAAGTGTTGAGGATTATAAACAACAGGAGGGCTTGAGCGACTTGCAGATTGACCTTCAGCGTAACATGCAGATGGGCAGCCAGTATGAACAGCAGCTTGTGCAGGTGGAGACTCAGCTGAATGTTGTGAACTCGTTGAGTGATTATGTGAATAATCCGAATAATGCAAACAAGACTATACCTGCGAATGTGGGACTGGAAGATCCTAACCTTGCCGCTACTACCAGTGAGTATAACCGTCTGGTTCTTGAGCGTGAGCGCCTTTCGCAGAGCATGACTGCCGATAACCCGGCAATGAAAAGACTTGAGGATCAGATATCGGGATTGAGAGAGAATATTAACTCTTCTATTAACAGTGTGCAGCAGGGGTTGAGTATTCAGCGTCGTGATGCACGTAACCAGGCTAATATATATGGTGGCCGTGTTGGGGTTATGCCTACCCAAGAGAGAGAGTTTATGGAGCTTTCGCGAGAACAACAGATTAAGGCTAGCCTGTTTTTGATGTTGTTGCAGAAACGTGAGGAGAACGCGCTTGAACTAGCGGCTACGGCCAACAGTGCGAAGGTGCTTGATGAGGCTCTTACAGAGGGGCAGGTTTCGCCACGAAGGATGATTTTACTGCTTGCTGCTTTGATGCTTGGGGTGTTGATTCCTGCAGGTATTATTTATCTGATGGATATATTGCAGTATAAGCTGCGCACTAGGGCTGATGTTGACAGGCTCAGCAAAGTGCCTGTTTTGGGTGAGATTCCTAAACATGATGATGATAAGCAAGTAGTTGTTGAGGATAACGAAACAAGGCCTATTGATGAAGCTTTCAGAATGTCTCGTACCAACTTACTACTCACATTGGGCTCGGATAATAAGGTGGTGACTTTTACTTCTACCGTTTCGGGCGAAGGTAAGACTTTTATTGCTATTAACTTGGCACTTAGTACTGCCTTTTTGAATAAAAAGGTATTGCTTATAGGTCTTGACCTTAGGATACCTAGATTAAGGGAGTATATGGATCTAGACTCTAAGGATGGTATCACAAGCTACCTGTCGGGCTTCGAAAAGGATATAAACAAACTGATCTTACCTTCGGGATTACATCCCAACTTACATGTGTTGCCATCGGGACCGGTTCCGCCTAACCCGGCTGAACTTCTTTCTCGTAATTCGCTTGATGCAGCAATTGAGAAGCTGAAAGATGATTATGATTATATATTTATCGACTCTGCACCGTCGGCTCTGGTAACGGATACTTTGGTGATGAGCAGGGTGACTGATGCAACGGTTTATGTATGTAGAATGGATTACTCTAGCAAGGGTAACGTAAGGTTTGCTAACAGTTTGATGGAGCAGAATAAATTGAAAAATATGCTTCTTGTAATTAACGACGTATCTGAATTCCACCGTGGTTACGGTTATGGATATGGTTATGGTTACGGTTATGGTTACGGCGGCAAGAACAAGAACAAAAACAAGAACCGCAAAAAGGATTGATTCTAGTAATTGATTATAAGAATAAGAAAAAGCAGGGTGATTGACCCTGCTTTTTTTGTTTT
>CAZSBA010000100.1:0-6971 GCA_964605035.1 uncultured Proteiniphilum sp.
CTTTGAGTATATAGGTGCTTTCATAAGGTTTTACATCATCTTCAAACTGGATTTCAAAATAGATGCTATCATTATTGATTATTTTTCCATTAAATATCTTTACACCAATTCTTTCTTCACAGACTTCATTTGGAGATAATTCAGTTTCAAATGTACCAAACTCTTCGTTAAGAGCTGCTGTTACTTGAAAGCTCCAAAACTCATCTTTCGAATCCTTAATTATTAATGAGTCATTTAATGTTGAGTTTTTGCTAGATGTTGTTTGCACAGTAAATGGAGCTGAAATAGCCATAGTATCGTTGTGAGCTGTTACTTCCCATTTGCCATCAATATTAATTGTATTTAGAAATTCAATATTTGCAGAATCTCTTTCGCATGATGCAAAAATTCCTAGTGCTATAAAACCTAATAAATATATTATTTTTTTCATATCTGAAAATTTATTTTTGTAGATTGATTTTGTATTTACTTTAAATGTAATTTATACTTCTTAATTTAAAGTAGATTCAATTTTGATTTGATTTTAGTATTTATGTTCTTTTAAATTGAGTATATACTCATACTAAAAAAGAACCCTATATTATCTTAGAGTTATTGTTTTTAAATGCTCCCTATCTGCATTCTTAACATAAACATAGTAAGTTCCAGGCACATTCTCATTAGGTAATACCGTGTGGTATCTATTAAGAGGTTGATTATAAAGTATATTACCATTTATATCTGCAACAACAACCATGGCAGAACTTTGCCTACTTTGTACGTTTATACATACACGATTATTCAAATCAAGGTATATAGTTATAGAAGGATGATTATTTATTTTAGGTAACTCAAAGTTTGGTTTATCATCATTATCTGGTACTTCATTCTCATCCGGTTCTAATTCGCCATTTCCTGGTCTGTCTTCTCCTGGATTTGTGGGAGGTAGGCCCAATCTTGCTCTACCAACTAATTGCTCAGGTAATATAGATGCGTTTAAATTTGGATCATACCTATTTGTCTCTACTCCAGCTACCGGCTTCATGTTTTCTGCAATCCACCAAGAATTACCTGTAACTCCATCGCGGTTAGCGTAATTTACTGTGTTTCCTTCGAACGTGATGGTGTGAGATTTGCCAGATTGGCTTTCAGACCAGTTCGCTATGCTGTAACCCACGTTTGTATAGTATTCACTTTTAGAGTATACTTTGTTATTTCTCATAATCATACTATGTCCTCCACCTATACCCATACCGTATTGACCTGGGTTTACAAGTATATTATCTTCGGCAATTTGATATGAGCCTCCAAGGTCTCCAATCAATATTCCACCACCTGAATGCGATGGACCGCCTCCTCTAAACCAGTTTCCCTTAACAATTATGGGGCTTTGTGCTGTTCCATGCGATTGGTTTACATTGATAAGATCACCAGGAGAACTTTCACCATATATGTTCTCAGCAGCATTATAACTTATACTATTTCCCGCTCCTGTTACCTGAATAAAATGGGCAACAAAACCATTATTAGTATCATTTGATTCAGATAATGGACCACCTATATTATATACATCGTTGTATTCAAATTTCACACCTTGCGAGGTTGATGCTGTGAGTGCAGTATGCACATGATCAAATGAATTATCTATAATTGTTACGTTTTTACAGTTAAAAAGGTAAATGCCTCTTTTATTGGAATTCCTAAATCTGTTATTCTTTATAGTAACATTCTCGCAGTTGTATAGCCCTATGACATCACCGTCTACTTCTGAGAAGTCCAATCCTTCAATTACGAAGTTGCTTTTTCCTACATATTGCAGTTTCGGAGAGGTTTTATACTCTCCTGTGTATCTAGCTCCCTGCCCATTTATTGTAGTAAATGGCAAACAGAGTAGCACCATAATTAAAATAATAGTGTAATTAATTAGTTTCATTACTTTCGTTCCTTTTTGATTAATTTTTGATTGGCCATTATTTAATGACCACATAAAGAAATACTGAGTTCATGCATGCTTGAACCTGACTTCTTTAGTAGAAAATGGGTTTTACTTAATTGTGTACTAAATTGAATATTATACCGATTGGGAAATTGAATAAAAACACTGTTCTTATGATATCAATAGGGAAGAGATTTTTTTTAATTCCTGGTTATAAAACTTCCCTGAAAGAAATTTCATCAATGCAGTAAATAATCTGTAGTTTGTCGATACAAAAGTATAATATTAATTTGATAATACTAACCTATCATACAGATAAATAGCTTATGTTTTGTTCAAATTATAAAGAATTAAAACGAGTTAACTAACATGAATTAATTATTTAGAATGATTTTAAAGTTGAATAATAACCAAACCTAATCATACAAAGGCTCTTGTTCAACTAATAGTCTATAATGTAATATTATGTAAGCAGAAATATTTTAGAAATAGCACATATGCTACATATATTTGCTGCACTTAACTAAATTAGTTAAGATAATTAAGGTGCAGCAAGATTCTTATTTTGCAATTTTTCTTACAGTAATAAAATCATAGCGTAATTCCTATCTATGTGTAATACATGAGATCAAAGGTGTCATTTATATACATTGATATTAAAATTTTGTTAAAAATGAAGAAAGCTTTTTATTTATGGGTCGCCACACTCTTTATCGTTTCATGTTCTCCGGCGAAAGATATCTCCTATTTTCAACAGTTAGGACAAACAAATTCTGAATTACCCCGTGCAGAATACAGTGCACGTATTAAGCCTAAAGATATCCTCTCCATAACTGTTGTAAGTAGTGAACCCGATGCATCGAGAAGATACAATCTTATTGCTCCTCAACTTGAAGCTAACATAGGATATCTTCAAGGACAACCAATGTTACAGAACTACTTGGTTGATGATGAAGGAAACATTAATTTCCCATCTTTAGGTATACTTCAAGTAAATGGGTTAAGTACGAAAGAACTTGAAAATCTAATTGAGGAAAAGCTTAAACCTTTTTTTACTGTGGAGATGCCAATAATTACAGCAAGAATTATGAACTACTCTGTCAATGTCCTAGGAGAAGTGCAGAGGCCGGGTCAATTTGAGACTAAAAACGGAAGAGTGACTGTACTTGAGGCATTGTCTATGGCTGGCGATATGACCATATATGGTCGGCGTGATAATGTGAAGGTGATACGTGAAGATGCAAATGGTGAGAGATTTGTATTTACATTAAATTTTAATGATAAAAATGTCTTCAACTCTCCTGGTTTTTTCTTGGAGCAAAATGATGTAGTTTACGTGGAACCCAACCAATCAAGGGCCAATTCTTCGAAATATGGCGCAGCCGAAACATATCGAATATCCACCCTGACAGTATTAATCTCGTTGGCTACGATGGCAACAACTATATTCGGGTTGACACGATGAACTTTGGTTTAAAAAAAGAGTATAATGAATACGAATAAGTTTTCAAATGTAGAAGAAGAGTTTATTTCTTTGATAGAGAAACCGGTAGACGTGACTTCAATACTTCTTAAATACCTTTCTTATTGGAAATGGTTTGTGGTGTCTGTTATTATGTTCCTTGTAATCGCACTGATATATATATATTTTACATTACCAAAATACGAAATTGCTACCTCCATTGTCTTCAAAGATGAGCAAAGGGGAGGAGGTATTACGGAATTGAATGTATTCAAGGAAATGGGAGTAGTAACACGAAGGAGTAACGTGGACAACGAAGTCGAAATATTAAAGAAATCTCTGATTGTAGAAAGCGTGGTTCGAGAATTGGGTTTATATGTTGACTATACCGAGATGAAACCAATATTACCCTTTGAAATAGATGGATTGGAGGGAGTATTATCAAAGCTTCCACATCGTAAAGCAACCATTCTTTACGGAGATGATAGTCCCTTTAAACTAACTCTTTCCGAAAATTCCTTGAATAGTATCTATAAACCTATCGTATTAGATGTAAAGGTGGATGTTAGCGGTAGCTGCACTTTTTCAGGAGTGTATAACAAAGATGAATTTCATATCATCTCTACACCTAATGATACTATAATTCGCTTTCCTTTTGGTAATATGGAGCTGGATAAAGGAAAATCGGTTTTGAAGAATAATATGAAGATGAGGGTAGTAATTAATCATCCTCGTGATGTGGCCAATTATTACCTTAATAATTTAGAGATTGCATTAACTTCAAAAACCTCTTCAGTAGCAGATATAACATTGCAAACGTACAATATAAACCTTGGGAAGGATTTTCTAGAGAATTATATTAAAACATACAACGAGAAAGGAATAAAAGATCAAAGGGAGTTAGCGGCCAAAACTTCTCAGGTAATCGAAACACACTTAGCTAACCTGAGCAGCGAACTTTCAATGGTAGAAGACCAAACACAAGATTTTAGACAATCACGCGGATTAACTAATATAGCATCACAAGCAGATCTTTATAATTCACAATTAGCAAGTATTAGCCAAATAAGAATGGATGTAGAGTCACAATATACGATCGTTTCTGATGTGTTGCGTATAGTTGAACAGGCTGGCAATTATCAACTTATCCCTGCCAGCTCAGGTATAAGAAGTCCAGTATTAAATGATCAAATTAGCAACTATAATAATTTAGTAATTGAAAGAAATAAACTTGGGAGAATAGCTTCAAGTAGTAATCAATCGATGATTGATCTAAACAATCAACTAGAGTCCACCTTTATATCTGTAGTTTCTGGCTTAAGAAATGAAAAAAATAATCTAGAAATTCAGTTAAGGGATATCAATTTAGAATATTCGCGAAACAACGCAAAAATAAGGGCAATCCCTCAACAAGAACGTGCTTTTTCGGATCTGAAAAGGCAACAAAACATTAAGGAAGATTTGTTTCTCTATTTACTTCAAAAAAAGGAGGAGCGGTATATGAATATGACCACTGTAGAGGCCAATTCAAGGATTATAGACAATATCCAGGTGATGGGTACTGCTTGGCCCAACAACATGTTAATCTTGCTTATCGCATTGTTTATGGGTCTGGTTCTCCCTCTTGTGGGAATTAAAACAAGAGATTTACTCCGTTATCAGATTGATACGCGAGAAGACTTGGAAGATATATCGTCGGTGCCAGTACTCGGAGAAATACCTAAAATCGGCCAGATGGAAGGAGTAGCTGTTAAAGAGGGATCAAATGATAGTTTCAATGAAATGATTAGACTTTTAAGGGCTAACCTTTTGTTTGTGATTGACGGTAAGGATAAGAAAGTAATTAATATGTTATCGAGTATCAGTGGAGAAGGAAAATCATTTGTATTGCTCAACTTAGCAATGAGCTTAGCACTACTTGATAAAAAAGTACTCATTATTGAATTGGATATTAGAAGACCTAGATTAGCAAAAGAATTAAATTTAAATAACAAGCAAGGAATTACTCTCTTTCTTTCGGGCCATCTTGATAAAAGTGAGTTGGTAAATCCTTCGGGTGTGCATCCGAATCTCTCAATTATAACATCTGGTGCAATTCCTCCAAATCCAAATGAATTGCTGGCGAAACCTCTGTTGGATGAGTTGATAAACGATATGAGGAGTGATTATGATTATATACTTATTGATACACCTCCTGTAGGATTAGTTTCTGATAGTTTTTTATTGAATCGTCTAACAGATGTAAATCTATATGTTGCAAGGGTAGGCTATACCCCTAAAAAAATGATTGAAAATGCAGATCAGTATTTTAGAGAAAACAAGCTTAAAAAAATGTATTTTATACTCAACTATGTAGATCTTAACGGTACAGAATACCGATATGGATTGGGTAAGAGGTATGGTTACGGTTATTCGTAATTAGCGATACTAAGTGGCCTAATATCACAGCTAAAAATTATGGCCTTATTTCGAAAGTATTTTATTATTTATAATGTTTAAAATTAGATATGCGATGGAGTTCAATGACGCAAATATAATTCAACTTCCTAAAAATTTTGATCGCAGGGGAAATCTTTCTGTTGTAGAAGAAATAACAAACATTCCGTTTGAGATAAAACGCACATATTGGATATATGATGTTCCTGGAGGAGAGGTAAGAGGTGGACATGCATACCGCAATAACGAAGAGTTTATTATAGCCCTTTCGGGCAGCTTTGATGTGATTTTAGATAATAGTTTTGTACGCAAAACCTATTCATTAAACAGATCATATTATGGTTTATATGTCCCAAAAGGTATTTGGCGACAAATGGTAAATTTCTCCACTAATTCTTTGGCTCTTATTATGGCTTCTATACCATTTGATCCCGAAGATTATATTTACGATTATGAACATTTTAGAGATTTATCTAACGAGAAATTAGCTAATAAATATCTTAAACACTAAAGTATAATTTGCTCATATGAAGAAGACAAATATTTATGATTGCACGATGCTGGAAATTGATAAGCATCACAACGAAAAGGGCAATATAAGTGTGGTTGAAAATAGTAAAACTATACCATTCGATATAAAGCGAGTGTATTATTTATACGATGTACCTGGAGGTGAATCTCGTGGAGGTCATGCTCATAAGGAGTTGCAACAATTTATTGTAGCTGCCAGTGGCAGTTTTGATGTAACTATTGATGATGGACAATTAAAAAGAACATTTACAATAAACAGGCCTTATAGAGGACTATTAATAGTTCCTGGTATTTGGAGAGAACTAGATAACTTTTCTTCCGGATCTGTATGCCTGGTTTTAGCCTCAACAGCATATTCAGCCGATGATTATATTAGAGATTATAATGAGTTTAAAGAATACAAACAGTTATGATACATCCAAAATCTGATGTTTTAAGTAAAAATATAGGAGAAGATACAATTATATGGCAGTTCTGTGTTGTATTGAATGGAGCTAAGATTGGTAGTAATTGTAACTTGTGTGCACATGTATTTATTGAAAATAATGTAGTCATTGGTGATAATGTAACAATTAAAAATGGAGTACAAATATGGGATGGAATAACAATTGAAGATGATGTTTTTAT
>CAZSBA010000101.1:0-6755 GCA_964605035.1 uncultured Proteiniphilum sp.
ACAACCCACAAATATAACTAGTAGGATAATACTAAGGGATTGACAT
Source organism: uncultured Proteiniphilum sp. (assembly GCA_964605035.1). Lineage (GTDB taxonomy): Bacteria > Bacteroidota > Bacteroidia > Bacteroidales > Dysgonomonadaceae > Proteiniphilum. Next base: position 47 of record CAZSBA010000101.1, read on the forward strand.
AAACCAGTTTTACATTTCATAAGGCATATACATATTATAAGTTATTGGCACAAAAATACTACAATTTGAATACAAATCTAAATTTTTATAACATAAACGCAAATGTTAAACGCTTAACGGAATTTTTTTTATAAAATATTTTGATTAAGTTTGCATCCTAAAATATCCTAAATCCAACTTAACAGGATATAAAAGTCAAGTTAATAACTTATAATTAATTTAAATTTAGTAATTTATGAAGAAATGAAATGAATATTACAGGGATTCTCAAACATTATTTAAGTGAAGTTTTTATCTAATATTTTAAATATTAACATAGTTAAAAGTAAAATGAAGTTTTATGAGTAGAAAAAAAATTCAGAAAACACCGAAAATTATTGCTCTATGTATTCTTATTTCTTTGTTTTCGTTAAACACAGAAGCAAAGAGTAGTTTATTATCGGTCAACGACGCCCAGGAGGTACAACAAAACCGCCGAGTAATATCGGGTGTTGTTGTTGATGGTTTTAACGATCCATTACCGGGAGTTACCGTTCAGGTACTAACCCGTCAAGGAGGAGTTATAACTGACATAGATGGCGCTTACAGAATTGAAGCAGCAACTGGCGAAGAAATTCGCTTTCAGTTTCTTGGAATGAGAACCGTAACCGTAGAAGTCGGTAGCGGTTCTGTTTACAACGTACAACTAGAGGAAGATGTTGAAATGCTTGATGAAGTAACAGTAACAGCTTTTGCTTCTCAAAGAAGAGAGAGTGTAGTTTCTTCAATCGAAACAATCAATCCTTCCGAACTAAAAGTCCCTTCTTCTAACCTTACAACAGCTCTGGCTGGTCGTTTGGCGGGGGTAATCTCATACCAAAGAAGTGGTGAACCTGGCGCCGACAACGCTCAGTTCTTTGTGCGTGGGGTAACAACATTTGGTTATGCAAGTAGTCCACTTATCCTTCTTGATGGTTTTGAAGTTGATGCTAACGACTTAGCACGTGTCGACCCGGATAACATTGCCTCTTTCTCTGTTTTAAAGGATGCTACATCAGCAGCTCTATACGGATCAAAAGGTGCAAATGGTGTTATCATGGTGACAACCAAAAAAGGACAGGCAGGAGCTCCAAAAATATCTTTCAGAGCTGAAGCACGTATGTCAACACCAACCAAAATTCAAAAAACAGTGGATGGTGTAACATACATGAACTTATACAATCAGGCTCAGTTCAACGACAACCCACTACTCGAGCCCTATTACAGTGCTCAAAAAATACAGAACACTATTGATGGTCTTAACGAATACGCATTTCCAAATATCAATTGGTACGACGAGATGTTTAAGTCAAACGCCATAAACCAATACTACAACTTTAATGTATCCGGTGGTGGTTCTGTTGTAAGATACTATATGGCTGTTGCTTATAACAAAGAAGAGGGTATTCTTAAAAACAACCGTCTAAACAATTTTAAAAACAATATTGATATCGACAGATTTAATATATTGGCAAATATCACTATGGATCTTACGCCAACAACTAAATTCGATATTAATATGAACTCAATTTTCGAGAATTATACCGGTCCTGTTGATAATACAAATGATATCTTCAAGAGTGTTATGAACTCTAACCCGGTTGAATTCCCAAAATTCTATCTTCCAGATGAAGATCATGCATACGTAAAACACACATTGTTTGGTTCGAACGCAACTGGTACTATGATGAATCCATTTGGAGAAATGGTTCGTGGTTACAAAGATGGATCTTCTGGTAGAATCACTTCTCAGTTCTCGCTAGATCAAGACCTTTCAGCTCTAACAGAGGGTTTGAAGGCAAGAGCAAAAGTATCTATCAAGAACGACTCGTTCCACGAAAGTAAAAGAAGGTACACTCCATATCTTTATAATATCAAGAACTACGATGAATTTTCCGATACATACGTATTGCAGGAAGTTCGTAGAGGTACTGATGCATTGGGCGATCCCGAACAATGGCGTGATGGTGTGTTTAGAATATATCTAGAGGGAGGTATTACTTATGGTCGTAGATTTAATGATCTTCACGATGTAAGCGGTCTGCTTATCTACACTCAAGAAGAAATTAAAAACACCAGTGGTAATGCAGGTTCAATTCAGCAAACCCTTCCACAGCGTCTGCAAGGTTTAAGAACAAGGCTCAACTATGGTTATAACGACACCTATCTTGCCGAAATGAGTTTAACTTATACAGGTTCTGAAAAATTTGCAAGTGACCACCGTTGGGGTATATTCCCTGCAATGGGTCTTGGTTACATGATTTCAAATGAATCATACTGGGAACCAATGATGGATTTATTCCCAATGTTCAAACTTAAATATTCTCTCGGACAGGTTGGTAACGACCAAATTGCAAGTGCACAAGACAGGTTCTTCTTCCTTTCAGATATCAATCCGGGTGCCGGAGGTTATTCATGGGGTAGAAACTTTAACTCAAATTACGGCGGTTACAACATCAGCAGATATGCCAACCCACAAATTACATGGGAAATTGCACTCAAGCAAAATATTGGTTTTGAGTTGGATGTTTTCAAAAACAGATCTTTAAAAGTTATTCTTGAGTACTTCACCGAAGGACGTAAGCAAATTTATCAGGCAAGAGCTAACCTTCCTGAGACAATGGGTCTTACCAGTGACGTATTTGGCAACGTAGGTGAGGTAAGAAGTGCCGGTTGGGACGGATCAGTCGATCTTAACCACTCTTTCAATGCAGACGCATGGATAAGCGGTCGTTTCAACTTCACATTTGCTCAGAATGAGATTATCGAAAACGAAGAACCAGAATATCGCTGGTCATATCTAAGTAGAATTGGATGGCCTATCGATACTTGGAAAGGCTATATTGCTGAGCGTCTATTTATCGATGAAGCAGACGTAGCAAACTCACCGGTTCAAGAACTTGGAGGAATTGTTCAGGCTGGAGATATTAAATATAAAGATATCAATGGCGACGGAAGAATTAACTCTGACGACCAGGTACATATAGGTTATCCAATAGTTCCTGAGATTACCTACGGATTTGGTATATCGGGTGGTTACAAAAACTTCGATCTTTCATTCTTTATGCAAGGACAAGATAGGGTATCATTCTACATCAATCCTAATAATATTGCACCATTCGCCAATCAGCGCAACGCAATGCAATATATAGCAGATGATCACTGGAATCCTAATAATCCGGTTGCTAAAGCATTCTGGCCAAGACTTTCTGCTACATACAACGACAATAACAACGTATCAAATTCAACATGGTGGTTGAGAAATGGTCGTTTCCTAAGAATGAAGAATATGGAAGTAGGCTATACTTTCCCTAAGAAATTATTTGCAAGCACAGGTATAGAAAATGTAAGATTCTATGTGTCAGGACAAAACTTATTTAATATAAGTAGCTTCGACCTATGGGATCCTGAAATGGGTGGCGACGGATTTAACTATCCATTGCAGAGAGTATATAGTGCTGGTTTAAATGTTTCATTTTAACCCAAAAGAATTAAAAGTTTGAAATATTATGAAGTATAAAATATTTACAATTTGCATCTTAAGTATATCACTCTTCCTTTCGGGGTGTGACTATCTGGATATAGTTCCCGACAATACCGTGGAAGTTGGGAGTCTATTCGAAAACAGAGATAAGGCATTAAACGCACTATCAACATGCTATCGTTATATGCCTAACTACGAAAAGATTCACACTTCAATGTCACTAGCTGGTGACGAGTGGATTGGACGTCTAGACAGCGATTATGCAGGAAACAGAGATATCAATCGTGGTATCAAAATTATGCGCGGCTTCAACAGCTCTAACAACCCAATTTTAGGATATTGGGCAGGAGGTGGTGGTGCAAACAGCCTTTACGAAGGTATACGCGTTTGTAACATCTTTTTCCAAAACATCGACAATGTACCCGACCTGACACCAAGAGAAAAACAAGACTGGACTGCTCAGGTGAAGGTACTAAAGGCTTATTATCACTATTACCTTATTCGTCTATACGGACCTATCGTAATTGCTGATGAAAACCTTGAACCTTATTCGAGTGTTGAGGATGTAAGACAGCAAAGACAATCAATCGACTCTTGCTTCAACTACGTTGTTGGTCTTTTAGATGAAGTTATTGATGAAGGCAACCTATCAGTTCAGAGAGATGCTTCTTTCTTAGGTCAGGTAGATATGCAGATTACTAAAGCTATCAAAGCAGAAGTACTCCTAACCAGAGCTAGCCCTCTTTTCAATGGTAACAGTGAGTTCTATAGCAATTTCCGCGACAAAAACGGTGAACTCTTTTTCCCTATGGATTATGACGCTGAGAAGTGGAAAGATGCACTTGATGCTATAAGCGAAGCAATTGAAGCTGCCGAAACAAATGGTAAGAAACTGTATGAATATGATGGACAGCCTAAATTCTGGGATGTAGACAATTTCCAGTCATCAGACATTATTCAATACGCATATAATGAGCGTTTCTCAATTGTAGAACCTTGGAACGATGAAATTATCTGGGGTTTCTCAGGACTTGATTTCGAGGGACAAGGAGGATTTGCACACGCAACTAACATGCGTTCGGTAGCCGACCCAACACAAGCTGGATATGCTTGGCAATGGCTTGGTGCCGACTTCAGAATGGTAGAGCGTTTTTATACCAGAAATGGTGTTCCTATCGAAGAGGATATCACATTTGATTATGAAAACAGGTTCGATATAACAACCATTCCTGAAGACACCTATTACCATGGTTATATGCAAGATGGTGAGCGTACAGTTAAACTGCATCTCGATAGAGAGCCAAGATTTTATGCATGGCTGGCAGTCGACCGTAGCGTATGGCGTACTCACGACATTTCGAATGACGTTAAGATGAGATACAACGAATTTCCGGGAGGTAGAGGCTCTCACCATACAACCGACTTTTACTGGTCTGGCGTAGGTGTAAAAAAACTTGTTCACCCCGAGTCGGGCACAGGTCACTGGGCACGTGTTGTAAAATTCCCATATCCAATATTCAGGTTATCCGATCTATACTTAATGTATGCCGAAGCATATAATGAATACAACGGTCCGGGTCAACCAGCATACGACGCTCTTAATAAAGTTCGTACAAGAGGAGGTTTAAGAGATGTAGAGGATGTTTGGAGTGATGCAAGTGTTGTAAGAAATGTTGGTAAACACACCTCTAAAGAAGGTCTTCGCGACATTATACATACCGAGCGTTCAATTGAACTAAGTTTCGAAGGAAAGCGTTATTTTGATGTACTAAGATGGAAAGAAGGTAGTAGATATTTCACGTCGCCGGTTAGAGGTTGGAACACCACAGGAGTTGATCCTGAACAGTTTTATCTACTTATGACATTGCAAAACCGCGTTTGGCAAACACCACGCGATTATTTAATGCCACTGCCTCTTTGGGATATAAACAGAAATCCAAACTTAGTACAAAATCCAGGATGGTAAAACAGCAAAAATTAATAAGAAAAATATGAAATATATTTACAATATCACAATTATTTTAATTTTGTCATTATTGCCACTATTAAATAGTTGCCAGGATGAAGCAGTAAGTAGTGATACTACTCCACCCGCAAAAATTTCTAACGTGGAATTTACTGCGCTCAATGGAGGAGGTTATTTCACCTACACAATACCTGCCGACGATGATTTTCTTTATGTTCGTGGCGAATATGAAATTGACAATGGAACGGTGGTTTCTAAAACAAGTAGTGTTTATGCAGACACCCTGTTTATAGAGGGTCTTGGTCAGGTTAAGCCCTATGAGGTTAAACTCTACTCTGTTGATAGAGAAAACAATCACTCCGAGCCTGTAATAATGCAAGCAACTCCTTTAATACCCACAACTGCTGCTATACTCGAAACAGTGCAGGTGCAACCGGGGTTCTCTTCACTGGTTGTGGACTGGGAGAATGAGCAACGTCTAACTGTACAGATTTTTGTAACAGTAACTATTGGCGATAGGTCTGTAAATCAGATTTACTCTTCAAATCTACTTAAAGACCGTTTTATAATCCCAAACCTAACCGGTGTTCCTCATCAGGTTAAGGTTCACGTTAGAGATGCTTATGACAATAAAACAGAAGACTCGGATTTTGGATCTATAACTCCTTTAATTGATGCTCCTATTACCAAGCAGCCTTGGGAATTCCTGAGAGATCAGCTGTTGTTTGGCGATAAATGGGATTATTCAAGCGATCCAAGTCCTTTCAATCAAAAGCCATTTCCAGAGTACTCAAGGCTACACGAACCCGACAGCTTTAAAAATGCACCAATGTCTCACGTAGAAGGCCGTATCGAAAAGTTCTGGGATAACGAATACGACTATGAACCAGTTCAGAACCTTAACTATTTCAACACAGGTCAGCTATCTTATCCTTTTTCATACTACATTGATATGGGAAGAGAAATCGTAGCCAGCCGTTTCAAGATATGGCAACGTAATTCATGGGGCATGTTATATGGTGGAGAAAATGTTGAAATCTTCGAGATTTGGGTAAGTAATGACCCAGACCCATCAGATGGTGTATTAGAAGACTGGGAATTAGTAGGTAGATACCGTATTATACAACCATCATCAGTTATCGAAGCTAACAACGAAGCAAGAGCGGGTCACGAATTTATGTTCTATCCCGAAAGCCCACGATTTACAAAACCGTTCAGATACCTAAGATTTAAAGGTATCA
>CAZSBA010000102.1:0-6737 GCA_964605035.1 uncultured Proteiniphilum sp.
CTAAATATTGAATATTTCATGTAACCCCAGACATAATTGTTTGGGGTTACTTATTTGTATTAAATTTCAGTTCTTTTGGAATTTATTACTGTAATGTAACGAAAAAGCCCTTACCTAATATCTAGGCAAGGGCTTTTAAATTTTTTATTTCTGATATTGCAGAATAGATTAATTCATAATCTTCTCATTTTCCTGTTTCATTACAATCTTCTGATTCTCTTCGTCAAAGTCGACAACAACAGAATCGCCTTCTTTCATATGGCTACTAATTATCTTTTCTGCAAGCTCATCTTCAATGTACTTTTGTATAGCACGTTTTAGAGGACGGGCTCCAAACTGAATATCATAGCCTTTAGTGGCTATAAACTCTTTAGCAGGTTCCGAAAGAGTAACATTGAAACCAAGATTTCCAATTCGTTTGAAAAGTCCTTCAAGTTCAAGATCGATGATACTGAAAATTGCTTCTTTGTTTAACTGATCAAACATCACTATATCGTCAATTCTGTTAATGAATTCAGGAGCGAATGCTTTATTTAATGCCTTCTGAATTACTCCTCTTGAATATTCAACATCGGTAACATCAAAGTTAGTTTTAAATCCTACACCTCTTCCAAAATCTTTCAGTTGACGAGTACCTATATTAGATGTCATTATCAGAATTGTATTTCTAAAATCTATCTTTCTTCCAAGGCTGTCAGTAACATGACCCTCATCCATAATCTGAAGAAGTATATTGAACACATCAGGGTGAGCTTTTTCCACTTCATCAAGCAGAACCACAGAGTAAGGGCGTCGACGAACTTTTTCTGTAAGCTGTCCACCTTCTTCGTATCCGACATATCCAGGAGGGGCTCCAACCAATCGCGAAACATTAAACTTCTCCATGTACTCACTCATATCGATTCGAATAAGGTTTTCAGGAGAATCGAACAAGAATTCGGCCAGTTTCTTAGCAAGGTGAGTTTTACCCACACCTGTTGGCCCTAAGAACATAAACGTACCTATCGGCTTGTTAGGGTCTTTAAGTCCCACACGATTACGCTGTATAGCTCTTACAATCTTATCAACTGCTTCGTCCTGTCCAATGACCTTGCTTTTAAGTAAATCCCTCATTTGCATTAATCGTTGACCCTCTGCCTGTGCAATTCTCTGAACAGGAACATTTGAAATCATTGCAACTACCTCTGCAATCTTTTCCTCATCAACTATTTCAGGCTTTTCTTTTATCTCTTTTTGCCAACGTTCTTCTTCTGCCTCAAGTGCAAGCAGCAATTGACGCTGTTTATCTCTGAAGCTGGCAGCCAACTCATACTTCTGAGCTTTTACAGCATCGGTTTTTTGTTGTTCAACCTCTTTAAGTTCTCTCTCAAGTTGTTCTATTGTCTCTGGAATAACAATATTAGATATGTGTACCCTTGCACCAGCTTCATCAAGAGCATCAATAGCTTTATCTGGGAATGTACGGTCAGAAACATATCTGTCGGTGAGTTTTACACATGCTTGTAATGCCTCATCTGTATACCTTACATTATGATGATCCTCATATCTTTCTTTTATATTTCTAAGAATCTGAAGAGTCTCTTCCGAAGAAGTAGGATCTACGATCACCTTTTGAAAGCGTCGCTCAAGAGCACCATCTTTCTCAATATTCTTTCTATACTCATCAAGAGTTGTAGCACCTATACATTGTATCTCTCCTCTAGCTAATGCAGGCTTAAGCATATTAGCAGCATCAAGCGAGCCAGCAGCACCTCCTGCACCCACTATAGTATGTATCTCATCAATAAAGAGGATTATGTTGGGGTTTTTTGAAAGCTCATTTAATATTGCTTTAATACGTTCTTCAAACTGACCCCTATATTTTGTGCCTGCCACAATTGAAGCCATGTCTAGAGCAATTACTCTTTTATCGAATAATGCACGAGACACTTTCTTTTGGTTTATGCGTATTGCAAGACCATCTACAATAGCAGATTTACCTACACCCGGATCTCCAATTAAAACTGGATTGTTTTTCTTACGTCTGCTAAGTATTTGAGCAATACGCTCAATCTCTTTCTCGCGTCCAACTACAGGGTCGAGCCTGTTTTCTAGTGCAGCACGAGTAATATCAGTGCCAAAATTATCGAGTACAGGTGTGTCTGAGGCAGTGTTTTTATTTTGTGATGCAGCACCTTGGCTACCTCCTCCCGGATTAAACGACTTCTGATTCATATCATCATCGTCGTCGGTGAAATTCGCACCTGCAGTAGGATCGTCACTTTTGTCAGCTACCTCATCAGCTCTGTTCTCAATAATACTTTTTATATACAAAAACGCACTAGAGTAGTCTAATTGAAATTGTTTAAGTATATCATATATAAGTGTATCTTTTTCTTTTAGCAGAGCAAGTAAGATATGCTCAGTATCAGTTTCTGTACTTTTTGTTAAACGAGCTTCCAGAATGCTCATTTTTAGAGCTTTCTCAGTGTTTTTATTAATAACGAGTTCGTTGGTCCCATCAAATGGCTCCTGTATGGATCTCACATTCGAATCTATATAATCTTTAAGAATATTAAGATCGATATCGAAATCCTGTAAAACTTGTATGGCAACTCCGTCTCCATCGCGAAGAATACCGAGCAGTAGATGTTCTGGCCCGATATAATTATTCTGGAGACGTCCGGCTTCTTCCCTACTGTATGCCATTATGTCTCTGACTCGCTGTGAAAAATTATTATCCATTTTTATTTTCCTTCTTTTGCTGTGTATCGACTACAAATATAAACTTTTATTTTTAATCGACTAATTAATTTGACTCTATTATTCTAGTCATTCCAGACATAGATGGCAAATATGATGCCAAACAAAAATGAACTATAACTTCTTCCTTTTCAGTACAATCCAAATAATCATTGGAGCACCAAACATTGCAGTAACTGCATTTATTGGAAGGGTTCTGTTTGTAATAGGAATTTGAGATACAATATCGCAGATAAGCATAAGTATACTTCCCATAAGAATTGTTGCAGGAAGTATTGTTCTATGGTTCACTGTTCCAAAAAAGGCTCTTGCAAAATGGGGTATAACAACACCTACAAAGGCTATGGGGCCGGTAAATGCTGTTACAGAGCCTGTTATAACTGCTGCGATGGTAATTATTATGATTCTGGCTCTCTTAATATTCAATCCTGCACTCAGTGCATAACTTTCTCCTAAGAGCAAACTGTTCAAAGTTTTCTGAAGTATTATAGTTAACAAGATTCCTGAAAGTACAATGGTGGCTAAAATGGGCATTTCGTCAAGTGTTACATCTCCCAAGCTTCCAAATGTCCAAGTAACAAACACTTTTAGTGAGTCGGGATCAGCAAAGCTTTGCAGGATTGTAATAAGCGAACTTGCTACATAACCAAAAATCATTCCCAGAACCAGAATAGTAATCGAATCTTTAATTCGTGAAGAAACAACTAAGATCAACAACAAAACTAGTGTCGCTCCAGCTATAGCAGCAACTACTTGTCCCATATTGCCCATTATTTGTATAAATGGATACAGTGCAGTACCACTGAACATTGTAAGAAGTGCTACACCCAAACCAGCTCCAGCGCTTACACCCAATACATCTGGACCAGCCAAAGGGTTTCTGAAAAGAGTTTGCATTAATAAACCTGAGACCGACAGTGCTGCTCCGGCTAATACAGCGGTTAATGCTTTAGGAAGTCTGTAATTACGAATAATCTCATCAACAATAACATTACCCGAACTACCGAAAAGAGCTGACCAAGCTTCTTTTATTGATATTGTTGCATTTCCTGTAAATATATCGCCAATAAAAGCTACAATTAGCAGGAAAATTAAAATTAAAAATATTGTTGTTTTATTCTTCAACTTTTGATCCTCCATTTTAAGCATATATACAAACGTTCTTAACTAAAAATGGAATATTTAGTTAAGTGGTTTAATGTAGCTATATGAATAATTTGACATAAGCTCAGGATATGCTGCTTTTACCATGTCAGATAATAGCAAATCGGGATTAGCAATTGCACTTTCAAAATAGTCATTTCCTCCAGAAGTTGTAGTCCGATTGTGGTTGTTAAATACCTGTCGTTTATTTACCGGACCTAACAGCCTATACTTGCTATCCTTATTTATGAGTTGATTATATGAGCTTGCTTCACAACCCAACCAAATGTCGGTATTAGCAAATTGTGTAAGAACTGATTCAATATCTAGCCCTATGCTTCCCCTTTGATAGTTGTTTTCATATACGTAGTGCAGACCAGCATCTCTAAAAAGAGCAGCATTAAAACTTTCGCCTCCCGGAAGATACCAAGTGCCTTGAAAGTTGTCGCCGGCAAGCACCGACTTACGTTTGCCAACACCTTCAACTTTTTTCTTTACATCAGTATACCTATTTTCAATATCGTCAAATATGTGGCTGGCAATATCTCCTTTATCAAAAAAAGCAGCAATCATTTTTATCCACTCAGCTCGTGCAAGAGGTGTCTCTTCCATCCACTCAAGTGAGTAAATAACAGGTATTCCTGTCATCAAAAGCCTTTCGCTGTAACTGTCATTTTGTGCATATGCAGAATTTATAACTGCTCCCGGATTTAATTCAATTGTATTTTCTATATTTGGATTAAATGGATCTCCCAGATCTTTTACTAAACCTCTTTCAATTTTACCCAAAATAGAAGGATTATAAATTCTAAATCCATCAGTTACACCCGTAACTGTTTCTAATTCATTAAGAAGGTTCAAAAACTCGAAGTATGAAAATGTGTTAACTATCAACGAAGATAGTGGTGCATAAAACGCATATTTGCCTTTTTCAAGAACTCTGTTTTTGTTATCCCCAGACTTATAAATATAGTACTCAGCGTAAGGTTTATGGTCATTACCCCAGGGATTGTTTATTGTAACCTTTGTAAACTCTTTATAGTAGTCTATACTGAAACCTTCAGCATGTCGTATTTCTTCTGTATAGAGAAATGTTCCTTCTGTTATAATTTCTCTTTTCTCTTTACCTGAATAACATCCTACCAGTACTAAAACCGAAAATATTACGATTATATTGTTAATCTTTTTGAAGTTTGTCACTCTCATCTTTCTTTTTTGACTTGGCTGGATAACTAAGTTTACTGTTTAAGTTTTTATATTTTAGTTTGGCTTTATTGTAATGATTCATATTTACACTACCAGCTTTCAATCGAGTAGTAACCCGGGGTTCAGCCTTTGATCCCGGTACATATTCGTGTCTGTACATATTAAAGAAAAGTATAAACAGAGATAGAAGGAGGGGCCCAAATATAACTCCCCAAAAACCAAAAAGAGGAATACCTATTAACACACCAAACACAGTTATTAGAGGGTGAATATCGGCAAGCTTCTTCTGAAGAAGTAGTCGCGCCACATTATCAACACCTCCAATTATAAACATTCCGTATATCAGTATACCAATTCCATTTACTAAGTCTCCACCAATTAGCAAACCAATGCCAAGAGGTACCCATACAATCATAGTTCCTACAAGAGGTATAATAGTGGAAAAAGCAGTAAGAATTGCATATAGTAGTGCTCCATCTATTCCAAAAAACAGGTATCCTAAATATGCAAAAAAACCTTGAATAATTGCCATTAATGGAATGCCAATTGCATTTGCCTGAATAATAAGCTTTGTCTCTTCAGCTAGAATTTGCTTGTTTTCTTCTTTAAATGGTAGTATCTCTCGTATAGCTCTTTCAAACTCTTCGTTGCTGAATAGCATATAGTAAAGCACAAACAAGATGACTACTATATTTATAATAAAGGAGTAAATGCTATTGCCTAGTATTTGCAATATGTTAGTTCCTGCGCGCGGTAAAACCGACAGATTCTCTGGAGTGAAGAGATTGAAACCTATCTTCTCTTCAATTGAGTGTATAAAATCGTTTAAATTGGCAAGTATTACTTCAGGATCAATAGAAATACCAGAAAAAGTGTCTATTACCAGAAACGTAAGTCCTGTTAGAGGTAAAAGGATGAAAAATAAGACCTCCAATACTATCAAAATAGCGCTTAGTCCCCTTTTAAAGTTTAGCTTAAGAGTCAGATGTCTGTGTTGTCCAATTACTATTAGATATAGCGTTGCAGCACCAAGAAAACCGCTCATATATGGGCGGGTATACCTGAATATCAACAATCCTAACAAGATTATTAAACCAACAAGGATATATTTGTATTTTTTTCTGACTGAATCTCCCAGCATTATCTTTTTAGGGATTTATACTTTCAAAATCTTCGGGTACTGCAAAACCACCTTCAATGAGTGCTTTTTTTGCTATTTCATAATCTGACGATTTTACTTGCATCTCAATATCTCCAATAGCATATGAGAGTCTGTTGGATAAAAGATTCTTCATATATGTTTCAATGCCCTTCATTTCCATGAACGACTGTACCATAGTAACATCAGCAGGAAAAGCGAAGGTTTTTATAGTAACAAATTTTTCATCCATAGTTGTTTATTTTATTAAAATGTAAAAATAGACTTTTTTTCGGATAAATCATATCATTATTTAGTATTTGTTCCTTATTGTTGCGAGATTCACCGACTGAAATTTTGACAGTCTATATGTCAGTTTTTGATTTATTTTATTTTTGGCACAGAATTAGCAGTTGAGGTTGTAGCTAACAAAAAAACTTATATTAATTATATTAACATCAATTTTAGTAGTATGAACATTAAACCATTGGCAGACAGAGTGCTGGTA
>CAZSBA010000103.1:0-4307 GCA_964605035.1 uncultured Proteiniphilum sp.
ATTCGCCAAAGGTTAACTAATAGATTGGTATAAGTGTTGTTAAAAACAAACGCCCTGATTGCTCAGGGCGCCGTTGAATAATTATGTTGTAAGTTGAAAGTCTATTTCCCCTTGTTATAAGAATGACAGAAGTTTAAAAACTCCAGGCAGCGCCAATGCCGGCTGCGATATTTTTACGCTCATACTGTTCGAGCATGCCAATGCCATTGTAGTTGGCCATTTTAGAATAATCGTCGAAGTTTGTCCAAAGCACACCCAAATTTAAATCCAGGTTGTCTGTTGCACTGTACTTCAGACCACCTCCCAACGAGTAGCTGCTAATCATGAAACCGGTGTTGCTATTGTAATTGTCGGTCACGTCGTATTTGGTCAATTGTACACCCGCACTCAGTGTCAATTTATGGCAGAGTGCATATTCGGCTCCCAGCATGTACTCTAAGGTGTTGTTGTTAATCTCATCCTCCAGCCCGTTGTAGTCTGTGTTTTTGTCGAAATAGTAGTGCATGCCAGCCGAGAGTTTCAGGGCGTGGGTAAGGTCGTATGCAGCCCCTGCAGTTAATAGTGCAGGCTGATCCATTTGGCTCTTCACACCATCTTTAAAGCGTGCAAGTGCGTCAACTCCATCAAACTGTGCCGGGAAACTTGAAGTGCTGTTTTCCACCTCAATATTTGATCCAAATTCGTATTTCACGGCAAGGTTCAGTCGATCCAATTTGTAATCCAGACCCACTATAGGAGCTATACCAAAGCCAGATTGCTCAGTCAACAGTTCCATGCTTTGTTCCTGCCCGCTTAACTCGTAGTATACCGAACCCTCGTATTTTGCGTTCGCCATCAGGAGTCTCGCACCTGCATATGCCGACAGGTTGTCGGTCAACTTGTATGTACCCCCCACTTGCCAACCAAACAGGTATGTCTGTCCCGAAAAAGCAGAGTTCACCGTCGCAGCTCCTGCCGCTCCAAAGGCCTGTTCGTTGGCAACCGATTCGGGCACCCCGTTCTCCATATACAAGGCTTTTACATTGCCGTAAATCATCTGACGCACCATCACATCAAACATAGGCAGTCCATTTTCATAATCCAGTTTTCCGCCACCCCCCGGTACACCAAAATGCGAGCTTATGCTCCAGCGGTCGGCTACATAGGCAAAATGGAGAGAAGGAATCACTGGTGAAGCAATCTTACCTTCGTACAAGCTGTTCTCCATCGCAGTGGGAGGAACAAACGTGTTGCTCTGAATGGTTGCTGTAACGTTACGGCTTTGAAACGCACTCTGGTTATTCAAGCCAATATGAAAACCCTTTTGCAGGAATGCCACACCCGCAGGATTGTAATAGACTGCATCCAGCTCGAGTGATGCCATACGCGCCGGGTTCCTAAGAAAAGCTGCACTGTGGTTAGTATTTGTTACCAAACCACCGGCCAAGGCTGATGCAAAACTCGCGGCCAATAAAAGAGAGCACAAAACAATTTTTTTCATAAAAATTATACGAATTGCTTTAAAGTTCATTAATAAATTATTGTTAATTATTTTTCTTGATCCTGTTCCAAAAAGTGTGTATGAATAGGTAAAAAAAGTACATAGTCTAAAAACTTTATTCGTTTTTAGACTATGTTACTATCAAAGGAACAACTTTCTTCTGAAATTGCCAAACATTTGAAGTGTGAAGATGGACTACAGGAGGAGACTCAAGGCTGGTTTACCAACCTTATAACCCTATCCACAGCATCGTCTACATGCGCAATAGACTCCATTCCCAGAGTCATGCAGTGAGTATTGCCGGTAGAAAGTGCATATTTTATCGACTGTTCTCTTTCGTGATCACTCACATGCCTTCCTTCTCCAAAAATCTTCATCCCAATAATGCCAATACCTTTTTCTTTAGCCTTTCCAAGCAAATCGCTTACTACATCTGGAGTATTGTCCATATGACTCTGGAAAGGATTTATACGAGCCATAATTACATCAACCCAAGGGTTATCTACGGCCTCAACCATAGCCTCCCAGTTATGACAAGATACGCCTACAGCCTTAATAACACCATCCTGCTTAGCTTTAGATAGCCCATCCATATAATGCTTTCTATTGTTGCTCCAGCCCGGCTGCATTAAGCAATGCATAAGCACTATATCTATATAATCTGTTCCCATTTCTTGGCGATATCTGTCGAGCGACTCACTAACAGGTGCGTTTCGGTCCGACCCATCTTCGTGTGTCCATATCTTCGTAAGTAGTGTAACCTTTTCACGTGGCAGAGATCTGATTGCATTACCCACAAAAGGGTGGGAGCCATATGAATCGGCCATATCAAAGAATCTAACACCTCTATCGTAAGCATGGTGAGCCATATCAGCAAACTTCTCCATACCCAGCCTTGTTTGGTTCGACTCCTTTGAACCTCCCACAGAGCCGGTGCCTAATGCAACCCGCGATACGGTGAGACCGCTATTACCCAGCTTCACCTTGTCAATCTTTACTGCTGGTTTCAAATCTATATCAAATGAACCTTTACCCACAATTGTAAGTCCTGCAAATCCTGCAAAACCAGAACGAATGAAGCTGCGACGAGATAATTTTTTCATTTTTCTACTTATTTAGTGAAATGAACTGTGTCAAAAATAGAAAAAAAATTCTATAAATCAAGTAGTTGATTAGATAAAAGTTAAACATCCTCACTGTTTACTCCAGATGCGAGTATTTAGGTTCAAGTCGGATACTATTCCAACTACCATCTCCAGATCCTGAAAATATTCTGTTGTTTTATCTTCAGAGAGTAGCGATGAGTAATAATTTGGTTCGAAAAGTTGTTTACGATAGGGTATTGCTAAAAAAATAGATGATTTCACAAACGATATATATATCCTCTTGCCTGTACGCTGCTGAAAATTGAGCAACCGCCTCATAAGAGCAGTTGATAATATATAGCGGGCTTCCACTTGGTCTGAACCATAAACTACGAATTGCTTCTCAAACTCCGGATCCTCAAGGCGGACCAATTCACCATAACGGTTTCTTGAACTTTGAAATATCTTTCCTGCCCGTCCAAACATTTTCTCAGCCATATCCGGCAAAACAAAATATGCCCCATTAAAATCCTTGTTGAAGTCGGCTTTGAAAAACATCCCGTCGAATATGGGCACCCACTTCTCCTTTGTTTTACCATTACTATCGGTGGTCACCGTTTTGTATTTGGCATGAACCTCCGAAAAAGCTATATGCGTTTTGTCAATTGTCCCACTCACAAAGTCGTCACCACCATAACGGTCGGGTTTCGGATAAAAGAGCCTAGAGGCAATGAACTCCTGCTCTGGTATAAAGTCCTCTGCGCTGTAGATCAAGCTCTTGTCTATGAACCGCACAATTGAGCCTATGATTTCGTTCTTGTAGCGCACAACAAACTTACGTTTGTTCGCAACTATTGTTCCAATGTAATATATGAATGCAATGATGGTAACAATCACTGATAGAATAATTGGAACATTTGCCTTGCTTTCTGCGAACCAAACACCATAAATCATTCTGTTCACAAAAAAACCAAGTCCAAAAAGAACCACAAGAAACAGCATAAACATAAGAGTAATACTCATGTTTTTAGCACGAGTACCACGTCGTAGCTTATTCAGATTCTGTAGTAACGGCTCAAGTGTAGTCTGGTAGAATGTTCTGAATTCACTCTCAGATTTCATTGTCGTTAGTTGAACAGTGATTTAACATTAACGTTGCTTCTTTCTGCTTCGGGTGTTTCCAGAAAAGGCTTTCTTGTAAGGTTGCGCATAGATGCAATTATGCTCGATGGAAACAGCTGTACACCGTTGTTAAATGCCAATATAGAAGCGTTATATGCCCTTCTGGCTGCCGAAATCTGCTCTTCCACCTCATTAAGTGATGTCTGCAACTGCAGGAAGTTGGTGTTCGATTTAAGGTCGGGATAGTTCTCCACCGCAACGTTTACACTTCTCAAGGCACTATTCATTTTGTTGTTGATATCAATCGCCTCATCGTTACTCAACCCCGGTTCCATTGCTCTGCTCCGCAATGCAGTAATCTCAGTTAAAACACTTTTCTCGTGGCCCATATATTGCTGTACAGCAGCCACAAGATTAGGAATCAGATCGAACCTTTTCTTGAGGTAAGCATCAACACTTGCAAAAGCATTTTCGGCTTCATTGCGTAGTCTGGTCAGCCTGTTAGATGTTGCGATTCCCCAGATGAGTAATATGAAAAAAGGTGCAGCAATTAAAAGAATGATTGATAGTCCCATAGAATTGATTAATTATTATTTGTTGATTAATTTATTTAAAATGCT
>CAZSBA010000103.1:4407-6648 GCA_964605035.1 uncultured Proteiniphilum sp.
CTCAATACAGCAACTCTCTGGCTTTAAATCCACGCTCAAAACCAATATTATAAATAGCCCCTTCCGACCAAATAAGATCTAACTCTATCGTGAATTGTTTTATTAACGTTATTCATTTTAGTAATTGATTAAGTATACTTGTTGATGCTCAGAAGCTAAATTTAGGTCGTTTAACCAATCACAGTTGATTAATCGTTTATGTTTATATAACATCATGAAACCAACTCTTTTAAACTATCAATCACCTGCGCTTTTTTACTTAAAAGCTCATGGCTGTTATGCCCACCACTATATAATAGATAATTAATACCCAGAGCCTTTGCCACTTCGGCATCATGCAGTGTATCTCCAATAATTAGTACCTTATCAGGAATTAGCGTATTTTCTTCCATCAACTGCTTGCCTCTCTCAATCTTACCGGCAGCATGTATATCACTAACACCATAAATACCATTAAATTTATTGGCAATGCCAAAACTCTCAAGCATCTTAATCAAATCGTCTTGCATAGCTGCCGAAAGGATATACTGCTTTGCTCCTTTTTGATATAACAGGTCTATTACATAGAGCGCATTCTCATTCAATCTTATCTCATCTGCATACTGCTTGTATGTAGCATGATATTCTATTGCAATCTCTTCGAAGGTCTCTTTTTCGAAATCGAACCCCGCCAGGCTTTGAAATTTCTTTACAGGAAAGCAAAACAGCTCCTTGTAGGTGGCCATATCAAGTTGCGATAAACCCCTTTTTAAGAGCATCTCATTTACTGTCTTTACATTCACCTCTAAATCATCCAAAAGTGTGCCGTTCCAATCCCATATAATGGACTCTATCTCAAGTGAATTAATATATTTAGTATCTATCATTATCTATTTAGTAAATTCAAAAGCAATTTGTTTTTCAAAGGTAAATAATTATATCTTATCTTTGAGGCATGAATACAGAAAATCAACAATCAACAATATTATCCAACCTTGGCATAGATGCATTAAATAAGATGCAATTTGAAGCTCAGAGAACGATCATAAATAAGAATAATACAATATTATTATCTCCAACCGGTTCGGGAAAGACTCTAGCTTTTTTGTTGCCCATTTGGCAGTTGCTTAGCGAAGACATAAAAACAGTTCAGTGTTTGGTTATTGTGCCATCGCGCGAACTGGCCCTGCAAATTGAACAGGTATGGAAGAAAATGGGCACTAAGCTAAAGGTGAATGTGTGCTATGGCGGGCACTCTATTGAAACCGAACTAAACAACCTGAGCAACCCCCCGGCACTGCTAATTGGTACTCCGGGCCGACTTACCGACCATTTAGAGAGGGAGTCGTTCGACACCTCAAATATCAAAATATTGGTGCTCGATGAGTTCGATAAATCACTGCAACTTGGTTTTCTTGAGGAGATGAATACAATTATAAGTGAGCTGCCTAATCTCGAAAAGAGAGTTTTGTTGTCAGCCACTTCCGATGTAGAAATACCCAACTTTGTTGGAATGGATTCTTCTGCAACTCTCGATTTTACACAGGAGGAACAAAACGACAGCCTCTCTGTGAAACTTGTAGTCTCGCCCGAAAAAGATAAAATAGATACGCTTTTTAAACTTTTATGCTCATTAAATTCCGAAGCAGCACTCATCTTTTGCAATCATAGGGAGGTTGCCGAACGAATTAGCGACTTGCTGGATTCGAAAGGAATCTACTCGGGTTATTATCATGGAGGAATGGATCAGGACGACCGTGAGAGGGTTTTGATACAATTCAGAAACGGAAGCCTAAACTACCTGATCACAACCGACTTGGGGGCAAGAGGGCTAGATATCCCCGAAATGAAACACGTAATTCATTATCACCTGCCGGCAAAAGAGGTAGATTTCACACATCGTAACGGTAGAACCGCCCGTATGCAAGCTACCGGAACAGCATATATTATATCCTACAAAGAAGATAATTTACCCGACTATATACCCCAGGGCTTAGATATTCTAAAACTTAAAGAGGGCAAGCCATTACCAAAACGCCCCGAATACCAAACAATATACATTAGCGGTGGCAAGAAAAATAAATTAAATAAGGGCGATATCGTAGGATTCTTTCTGCAGATAGGAAAACTGGATAAATCTGACCTAGGACTTATTGAGGTGAAAGATTTCATTTCGTTTGCTGCTGTAAAAACATCAATGGTAAAACCTCTTTTGGTTAACATCAGAGATCAGAAGATGAAGGGTAAGAAGTATAAGATTGA
>CAZSBA010000104.1:0-6528 GCA_964605035.1 uncultured Proteiniphilum sp.
TTACTCTATATAATTCCTCTTGATAATCAGTATTATACTTTTGTGAATTTGTTTTAACTGTATCTAAGCTAATAAATATATCTCCCGATATTTTATCACCTTCACTATAATCAAAAGTAATTATGTCAGTGTAAAAATCGTGATTCAAATATTGCCTGTTTATATCCAATATTTTGTTATCATTACAAAATAAGTAGGCAACGTCACCTAATTTCTTGCTAAAGCTATTTGCTATATTTTTTATCCACGTGGATGTCTCCCTTTTTTTTAAATTTGGGAATTCGATATTTTCTGAATCAAAAGTTATTGCCATATATTTAGTTTTGTTAACTTGGAGAATCGTTTATTTGTTAGCCGAAAAATAGGTAGGCCACGAAAACAGCAGCAATTATACCGGCTAAATCAGCCAAAAGAGCATAGGGAACGGTATAGCGCGAATTTTTAATGTTCACTGCGCCATAGTAAACAGCAACAATATAGAAAGTTGTATCTGTAGCACCCTGTAGAACGCTAGATAGTCTGCCTGCAAAAGAATCAGCTCCATATGTTTGCATTGCATCAATCATCATTCCTCTAGCCCCACTTCCACTCAAAGGTTTCATAAGCGCTGTTGGAATTCCGTCAACCCAACGAGTGTCAGTTCCGGTAAGTGCTACTAAGCCTCTTATACCCTCCATAAGGAAATCCATTGCGCCTGATGCACGAAATACACCAATCCCCACAAGTATTGCTATAAGGTATGGTATAATGGTCACAGCGGTCTTAAAACCCTCTTTTGCCCCATCTATAAAAGCTTCGAATATATTTATCTTTTTCCTCATACCTTTTACAATAAATAGCACGATAATAGATAGGAGGATAATGTTAGCTGTAAGGCTGGATGCAACATTAATCTTTTCTTGAGGCATCGATTGAAATATAAATACTGTACCCGAAATAATTGCAATCATAGCTAATAAAAACCCAAGTATTTCTTTGCAAAATATATTTATTCGTTGTTTTAAGCATACCGCAATAAGACCTACAAGAGTTGCTGCAAATGTAGTAATCATTATAGGTATAAATATATCTGCAGGGTTGGCTGCACCCATCTGCGCTCTATAAACCATTATAGTGACAGGTATTAGAGTAAGGCCAGATGCATTTAGTATCAAAAACATAATCATCGGATCAGACGCCCTATCCTTAGTTGTATTAATTTCTTGCAACTCTTGCATGGCTTTTAGGCCAAATGGTGTTGCTGCATTATCCAACCCGAGCATATTAGCCGATATGTTCATAAGCATCGACCCTGAGGCTGGATGATTTTTTGGCACTTCTGGAAATAACTTAGAGAATAACGGTGCTACCGCTTTAGAGAAAAGTTCAATCATTCCTCCCCTTTCTCCAATTTTCATTATTCCAAGCCAAAGTGAAAGTATTCCAGTTAGTCCCAACGAAATTTCAAAACCAGTTCTGGCAGTGTCGTAGGTAGAGTTCATGATATCAGTAAAAACATTCACATCACCTAAAAAAATGAGCTTTACCAGAGCTACTATAAAAGCAATAATAAAAAAAGCTATCCAGATATAATTTAATACCATGCAGTGTTCTGTCTAAATGATAATGTATCTCAAAGATACAAAAAGAAATTAATGATGAAACTTGAGAATGTGAGTATAAATTTATTAACTTTAAGATTTACGAAGTAATTAAATAATATCCCAATAAGTTGTTAACGCTAAATTTATGTTTTTGTAATGTGGTGGAAAGATTTTTTATATTTTCAAAGAGGTTCAAAAGTAGCTGTTATTCTACTGTTAATACTAATCATGCTAACATTAATTTTTAATGCATTTATCATCAACATCAACTCATCTGAAATTGTATTACAGCATAACGATTCTATAATTAATGAATTTGAGGCAATATCAATTCAGAGAAGAACTAATACTCAATCCGGGAACTATGCAAATTCAAAAAAAAATCTCGATTATAAAGATTCAACCTACAATGCTTCAACCAGATCTACTGTTGAAAATCAAAAAGGGTATACTAATACAAATTACATTAGAGTAGAAAAACTTTCTCCTGGAGAAAAAATATCATTAAATACATCAGATACTACCGAATGGAAAAAGATACCCGGTATCGGAAGCTCTTATTCCTCCAGAATTGTAAACTATAGAGCTTTGCTTGGGGGGTATGCACACAAAGAGCAATTGTTGGAGGTTTATGGTATTGACGCAGAAATGTACTCACGTATTTCTTCATATATAGAAGAAGATTCCAGTTATACGAAAATTGATATTAATAATCTTGAGTTTAGAAATTTGCTACGTCATCCTTATTTAAATTATAGCCAGGTTCTGGTAATAGTTAATTTAAGAGACAAAAAAGGTGATATCACTTCAATAAATGAATTGGCTATGTTTGAAGAGTTCACATCTAATGATATTTCACGACTTCAACCCTACTTAGGATTTTGAAAATATTTACTCAAAATAGTAGATACAGAGGAATAATATCCTTTTCCAAATAGGTTAAGATGGACTAACAAATAATATAGTTGATATAAATCTATCTGTTCTGTATAGTATTTTGGTTTTTCTATTATTTTGTGATATGAGTTATAGAACTCTACACTGAAGCTACCAAAAAGCTGACTCATGGCCACGTCAACCATTGAATGACCGTAGTATACTGCAGGATCAATAAGATAGGGTGTCCCATCCATTGATATGAGATAGTTTCCTCCCCATAAATCGCCATGTAGCAAAGATGGCTTAACATCAGATGCAATTGAAACAATCAGTTCAGAAAAATGTTCTTTAGAAGGAACCTCTTTAAAACTTAGCAAACCTTCTTTAAGTGCAATCTGCAATTGAGGTGAAATTCTTTCGCTCCAGTAAAAGTCGCTCCAGTTCGTATGTTTTTTATTGCGTTGTGTTAAATTACCAATAAAATTATCAGTTGAGAATCCAAAATCACTATTAATAATCTGATGCATATTTGCCACTTCAGTTCCAAGTCTTATATAATCTGACGTGTCAGGGCGTTTACTATCAATATAATCCATCAATATAAATGCTTTTTTGTCAAATAAATCAACAAAATGCACATCTGGCACAGCAATAGTACCTGTCGATTTAATTGCATTCAAACCCCTTTGTTCCTCGTGGAACATTTTCAAAGCATTTGAAGCACTATTCGCTTTTAGAAAGTATTTAGATTTTGTTGTGTTAATTAAATAAGCAGAAGAAATTGAGCCTCCTGATAAAGGTTTAGAAAACTCAATTTCTTCTTTTAATTTCTCTGATATAATTGGTATTAAATTTTTAATCATCACTAATTGGCGGTTAAATAATAATTACAAAACAGAAGATAACTATTCTTTTTTAAGCGCAGCTATATTCTCTTTTATCAAAGCTATCTTGCTTTCTGCATCTGCCTGTTTGTTTCTTTCATTCTCTACAATCTCAGGTTTAGCATTTTGTACAAATCGCTCATTGCTTAGCTTCTTTAGCACAGACTTCAAAAAACCTTCGGTGTATACAAGTTCTGTTTCCAGCTTATTTAATTCTGCTTCAATATCAATATTATCCTGAAGAGGTATACTATATTCAGTAGTGCCTACTAAAAAACCTGCAGCACCGGCCTGTTTTTCCGAGACAGACGAAATAGATGACAGGTTACACATTTTAGTAATAACGCTGTTAAAACTGTTATTGTATTCACCAATAACTTCAAGAGTTAGTTCCTCTTTATTAGGTATATTTTTATCTAATCTAATAGTTCTTATACCTGAAATGATATGTTTCATCTGTTCAAAATCTTTGAGTAGATGAGCGTTTAATGTTCCATTTCTTGTAGGTTGCAGTTCAATCATAATGCTTTCATCATCCGCCCTTTTGTAAAGAGCTTGCCATAACTCCTCTGTAATGAAGGGCATAAAAGGATGTAGTAGCCGCAACAGGTCATCAAAAAAGCCCAAAGTAGCCTCATAAGTAGTACTATCAATAGGTTTCTGATATACCGGTTTAACTATCTCTAAGTACCACGAAGAAAACTCATCCCAGAAAAGCTTATAAAGCAACATTAATGCCTCTGAAAGTCGATATTTAGAGAACAAGTCGTCAAGTTCAACTATAGTTTCAGAAAGCTTATTTCGAAACCAGTCAATAGCAATTTTAGATGCCTCAGGTTGTGTAATAGTGTCATCTTTTTGCCACCCTTTCACAAGTCTGAATGCATTCCATATTTTGTTATTAAAGTTTCGTCCCTGCTCACATAAAATTTCATCAAACAGCAAGTCGTTACCAGCTGCAGAAGATAAAAGCATACCCATTCGTACACCATCGGCACCATATTTTTCCATTAGTTCAATGGGATCTGGTGAGTTGCCCAGCTGTTTCGACATTTTTCTTCCTTGTTTATCTCTAACTATTCCGGTAAAATAGACATTGTTAAAACAAGGTTTTTGTCTATATTCATAACCAGACATAATCATCCTGGCCACCCAGAAAAAGATGATATCGGGACCCGTAACCAGGTCGCTTGTGGGGTAGTAGTAGTTTATATCTTTATTGTTGGGATCATTAATGCCATCGAATACCGATATAGGCCATAACCAAGAAGAGAACCATGTATCTAGTACATCTTCATCTTGTTTAAGGTCGTCTATTGTAATATCATAATCCACTAGTTGTTTTGCTTTTTCAAGCGCTTCTTCTTTGCTAAGTGCAACTACATATCCACCTTTGGGTAGGAAATATGCAGGAATCTGATGCCCCCACCATAGCTGGCGACTTATACACCAATCCTTAATATTCTCCATCCAGTGGCGGTATGTGTTTTTATACTTATCGGGAAAGAATCTGATTGTATCATCTTCAACAGACTCAGCTGCAGGTTTAGATAAGTTTTCCATCTTTAAGAACCACTGCATAGATAGCTTTGGTTCTATAGCTTCATCTGTACGTTCAGAATACCCAACCTTGTTGGTGTAGGGTTCAGACTTCTCCATTAAGCCTGCCTCTTCAAGATCCTTCTCAATCTGTTTGCGAACAGCAAATCTGTCCATACCTGCATATTGTATTCCGTGCTCATTAAGAGTTCCGTCGGGATTAAATATATCAATAGATTGGAGATTATACTTTTCGCCAAGCATATAGTCGTTAACATCATGAGCAGGAGTAACTTTAAGGCAACCTGTACCAAACTCAACATCCACATACTCGTCTTCAATAACAGGAATTGCTCTGTTAACTAACGGTACAATAACTCTTTTACCCTTAAGGTGAGCGTTTTTGGGGTCGTTGGGATTGATACACATAGCAGTATCACCCATAATAGTTTCTGGTCGTGTAGTTGCCACAACCGCATACCTGCCTTCTGGATCGTCCTCTATTTTATATCTTAAATAGTAGAGTTTACCATTTACCTCCTTATGTATTACCTCTTCATCAGAAAGTGCGGTAAGTGCCTTAGGATCCCAATTAACCATACGTACCCCACGGTAAATCAGTCCTTTCTCATAAAGATCGCAAAACACCTTCAATACGCTTTCAGAGCGCGTATCATCCATTGTAAAAGCTGTTCGTTCCCAGTCGCATGAAGCCCCCAGTTTCTTCAATTGCTCTAATATAATACCTCCATGCTCGTGTGTCCAGCCCCAGGCGTGTTCAAGAAATTGCTCTCTGGTAAGATCGTTTTTCTTTATCCCCTGTGATGCAAGCCTGTTTACCACTTTTGCTTCCGTAGCAATAGATGCGTGGTCTGTTCCCGGCACCCAGCAAGCATTCTTGCCTTGCATCCTTGCCCGTCTTACTAATACATCCTGAATAGTATTATTAAGCATATGACCCATATGTAAAACTCCCGTAACATTAGGTGGGGGAATTACTATTGTATAAGGTTCACGCTCATCAGGTTCTGAATGAAACAGATTCTTGTCCATCCAATATTTATACCACTTATCCTCTACTTCTGCAGGATTATATTTGCTTGCAATTTCCATATGATTAAAACTATTCTAAGCTGAGAAAGAAACTACTTTCTCTTAATCAATAACAAACTGCAAAAATACAAAAACTATTTGGTATATAAAGTAAGTTACAACTTCCAACCGTCCCTATATTCATAATGCAGAAACTGATCTGCCTCAGGCATATTTGGAAAAGCAAGTTTTTCAGGATCGAAATTCAGGTTCTGAAAACTCATTTTCTCCCTTAACTCGGGTCTTAATGCAATATTGCCCAATAAAACAGTTTCGGTTAATGGACCTGCCCAATCGAAATTTGAACCGGCAGGTTCTCCCCCTTTGCAAGCATTAATCCACTCTTGCCTGTGTCCTGGAGAAGATTTAATATATGGTTCAGGTTTAGTGTATGAATTGTTAAGAGATTGCGGAAGTATGTGGTTACCTAAAATTTTCCCTTTACTGCCAATATACAGTACTCCTCCAGCACCCATTTGGTCTTTCAGGTCCATGTCTGCTAATCTTGGTGGACGTAATCCACCATCATACCAAATCAGGCGTAATGGAGG
>CAZSBA010000105.1:0-5175 GCA_964605035.1 uncultured Proteiniphilum sp.
TAAAAATAGTGCTAATTTGCCGTTGGTATTCTCATTTACTACAGAAAAATAAACAATCGTGAAAAGAAACATATTTAATACATTTATCATATCAGTTTTTCTGAGCTTCACCTACACTCAACCATCAAGTGCTCAGCAAGTTTATAAGAACTCATCTGCTCCAGTTGAAGATAGAATTCAGGATCTTTTAAACATTATGACTATTGATGAGAAAATTGGTCAGCTATGTTTCCCTACAGGATGGGAGATGTATGACAAGGTGGATGATCAATCTGTTAAACCATCAGACATATTTATTGAAAGAACCGAAAAAATGCCTCTTGGTGGATTTTGGGCAACCCTTCGTGCCGACCCATGGACACAAAAGACGCTGCTAACAGGGCTAACACCCGAATTGGCTGCTAAAGCATTAAATGAGCTTCAGAAGTATGTAATAGAAAATACCCGACTTGGCATTCCAATGCTTTTCGCCGAAGAAACGATGCATGGCCATATGGCAATTGGAGCAACAGTTTTTCCAACCGGACTTAGTCAAGGTAGTACGTGGAATCCTCAATTAATTCAACAAATGGCCGAAATAATTGCTCTCGAAACACGCTTACAAGGAGCACATATAGGGTATGGTCCTATTCTCGATTTAGCAAGAGAACCACGATGGTCGAGAGTTGAAGAAACATTTGGCGAAGATCCTTTTTTAATCTCTAAACTTGGTGTTTCATTTGTGGTGGGGCTACAAGGTGATGATGCTAAAAGTGGTCGAAATGTATATTCTACACCAAAGCATTTTGTTTCTTATGGCGTTCCCGTAGGCGGACATAACGGCCAACAGGCAATTATTGGAGAACGCGCTCTTTTCAGCGACCATCTAATGCCTTTTAAAGAAGTTACAGAGGCTGGCGTAAAGACTGTAATGACTTCATACAATTCTATTGACGGAATCCCTGCAACGTCTCATAAATATCTTTTGAAAGATGTCTTAAGAGATCAATGGGGATTCGATGGTTTCGTTTTTTCTGACCTTAGCAGTATCGAAGGTATCGCAGGCACGCATCGTGCTGCTCCAAGCATAAAGCATGCAGCCGCTTTAGCATTAGATGCTGGTGTTGATGCCGACCTAGGCGGAAATGCATACGGCAGAAACCTTAAGCAGGCATTGAAAGAAGAGCTAGTCACAATGGAGGATATAGACCTAGCGGTTGCTAATATACTTAGACTGAAGTTCGATATGGGCCTCTTCGAAAATCCTTATGTCAATCCTTCTGTAGCTAAACAGGTAGTACGTACTCAAAAGCATAAAGAACTTGCACGCCAAGTAGCCAGAGAGGGAACTGTTTTACTTAAAAACAGCAATAACATACTGCCTTTAAAAGATAATATTAGCTCAATAGCAGTTATTGGCCCCAACGCCGATAACATTTACAATCAGTTGGGCGATTATACGGCTCCTCAGGAAAGAGAAAACGTTATCACTGTTCTCGACGGAATAAAAAACCGTGTAAGTTCAAACACAGTAGTAAGATACGCTAAGGGGTGCAATATCAGAGATACTACCGAAAGCGATCTAGACGAAGCAGTTAGAATTGCCAGCCAATCCGATATTGTAGTATTAGTAGTAGGAGGCTCAAGTGCCAGGGACTTCAAGACTGAATATATCGAAACAGGGGCTGCAACGGTATCAGATAATAAGTCCGAAATCCTTTCAGATATGGAGTCTGGTGAGGGTTACGACCGTAAAACTCTTAAACTACTGGGTGATCAGGAAGAACTTCTTAATGAACTTCACAAAACGGGCAAACCTCTTATAGTAGTTTATATTCAAGGAAGACCACTTAATATGAATAACGCCTCAGAAAAGGCTGATGCACTTCTTACGGCGTGGTATCCGGGACAAGAAGGGGGTAATGCAGTAGCCGAAATATTATTCGGAGACTACAACCCTTCAGGTCGTCTTTCAATATCCATCCCTCGTTCTGTTGGCCAGATACCTGTCTACTATTCTTTAGGTAATCAACACGACTATGTTGAAGGCAGCAGTGCTCCTCTTTACTCTTTTGGATATGGATTAAGCTATACCGATTTTGTTTATCGCGACTTAAATATTGATGTTGAAGATGAGAAGATAGTAGTTAAATGCAAGATAGCAAACACCGGCAACAGAGATGGCAGCGAGGTTGCACAGCTATACATTCGCGACAATGTAAGCTCTGTTTTTACACCACCTATACAACTAAAAGGTTTCAAAAAAACCACAATCAACAAAGGTGACACAGCCGACGTAGAATTTATATTAACACACGATGAACTTGCGCTTTATGACATTGAAATGAATAGGGTTACTGAACCTGGAGAATTTACTGTAATGATAGGGAGCGCTTCTAATAACATCCATTTAAGAGGTAGTTTCACAATTGAATAGATGTAGTTCTGTATTTATCAAAGATAGTTTCACAATTGAATAGATGTATTTTCACAATTAAAAATAAAGTATAACTTCGAAATAATCTAAACCCATTAAAACTGCGTAACATGAAGAAAAAAGTTTACCTCCTGCTTTTAGCTGTCACTCTCTCATTTACATCAATTTTAGCACAATACGAAGCCAACTGGGAGTCGTTGGATAAAAGAGAAATTCCTGAATGGTGGACAGATGCCAAATTTGGAATATTCATCCATTGGGGTTTATACTCTGTTCCTGCTTATGCACCTGTTAATGAGGTTGAAGGAATCTACGAAAAGTATGCAGAACATTATTATAATCGTCTTTTAAACGGAAATGAGCTATTTACAAATTTCCACAAAAATAATTATGGCGATAATTTTAAATATACAGATTTTGCAACAATGTTCAAGGCAGAGCATTTCAATCCAAATGAATGGGCCGAACTCTTTAAAAAAGCAGGTGCTAAATATGTAGTTCTCACATCAAAGCATCACGATGGCTTTTGCCTTTGGCCAAGCACTCAAACACCTCACTTCAATAGCGTTGTAATGGGTCCTCACCTCGATATTATCGACACCCTCTCAGTTGCAGTACGAAACAAAGGGCTAAATTTTGGATTGTACTACTCACTATTAGAATGGGCACACCCACTCTATTCAACTTCAACAATCGAAAAATGGGTAGATACACACATGATTCCCCAAATGAAAGAGCTGGTAAACAACTACAAACCAGAAGTCATTTTCTCAGATGGCGAATGGGATTATGACAGTAAAACTCTCAAAAGCGAACAATTTCTTGCATGGCTTTTTAACGAGTCACCCGTAAAAAACAGTGTAGTTGTAAACGACAGGTGGGGCAAAGAAACCAGAAGTATGCATGGCGATTATTATACAACCGAGTATGATCTTGTGCACAATAACGAAGGCATAGGAGATAAAGCAGATCATCCATGGGAAGAGAGCCGTGGCATAGGCACATCATATGGATACAACCGATTCGAAACTACCGATCATTACCTCTCCTCTAAAGAGTTAATACATATACTTATCGACAAAGTATCAAACGGAGGTAATTTCCTGCTCAATGTTGGTCCCGATGGCACCGGCATGATACCTGTGGTAATGCAAGAAAGATTACTTGATATTGGTAGTTGGTTAAAGATGAATGGAGAAGCTATTTATGGATCCTCCACCTGGAAGAGTGCCAATAAAACAGAAGACCCAAAACTCTCCTTTACACAAAGCAACCAAAATCTGTATGTTATTATCAAAGAATGGAAGAGAGAACCAATTGTAGTTTCAAATATAAATAGAGCAAAGTATGTAGAACTTATCGGATACGAAGGTGAAATTAAATCAGAACTTCGTGAAAGGAAACTGATAATTACCCCTCCACAGCTATCAGTAGATGAGCATCCATCTCATCATGCATGGGTATATAAAATAGCTGAATTTGAAGATCAACAATAGATCATCATTTCAATTTAACTTTTATTGATCATTATTTTCCACTTATTTTAATATAATAGGGTACTTTTATTGCACATATCAAAATACATTCATTTAAAACTTTTAATATGAAAAAGATACTACTTTCACTAATCTCATTTCTTTTATTAGGAATAGTAAATACCAATGCACAAGAAATTATTGCACATCGTGGCTACTGGAAAACTGAGGGGTCTGCCCAAAACTCAATTGCTGCTTTGGTGAAGGCCAACGAAATTAATGTATATGGCTCTGAAGTAGACATTTGGCTATCATCAGATGGCGTACCGGTAGTAAATCACGATGCCGATGTTACACTAAACGGGGAGAAACTATTAGTTCAGGAAACACCCCTGGCAACACTCAGAAAAGTAAAACTTTCAAATGGTGAAACCTTACCAACAGTTGAGGAGTACCTCAACGCATTTAAAAACTGCAACAATATTAAACTTATCATTGAGTTTAAAACTCACAAAACAAAAGAGCGCGAAGATGAACTTGCACGCAAGGTAGTTGATATGGTTAAAGAAAAGGGCCTTCAAAACAGGGTTGAGTATATCTCATTCGGAATCAATTTTGTGCAACAAGCCAAACGTCTACACCCAGAAGCACCTATCTATTATCTAAATGGAGACCTTACTCCGCAAATCATCAAAAAGATGGGATTAGCTGGTATCGACTATAACCTAAACGTAATAAATAAGAATCCAAACTGGGTAGCCGAGTCTCATGATTTGGGACTAAAAGTGAATGTTTGGACAGTTAACAAAGCTGAGGATATACAGAGCCTAATAGACCATAAAGTCGATTTCATAACAACCGACGAGCCACTTCTTGCCAGAGATATTTTAAATAAACAATGAATTTATCAGAACAACTAAAGCTTGCAATCGAGATAGCTATATCTGCTCACAATGGGCAGTTAGACACACATAACGGCCGCCCATACATAGAACACCCATTCAGAGTGATGAATGCCGGTCACACCCTCCAAGAAAAAATAGTGGGCATACTTCATGATGTTGTTGAAGATACAGAATGGACACTCAATAAACTCAAGGCATCAGGATTTTCAGATGAAATTGTTGAAGGTGTAGATGCTGTAACCAGACGAGATAACGAATCTTATGATGAATATATTATCAGGGTTCAGAAAAACCCATTAGGCATAAGAGTTAAAATGAATGATCTGACCGACAATATGGATATTCGAAGATGGAAAGATGTTCAGTATAACGATCTTGC
>CAZSBA010000105.1:5275-6422 GCA_964605035.1 uncultured Proteiniphilum sp.
TCTGATTCAGAAAAAGAAATTTAAGAAACAGAGTGAATATACAACATAGCAATAATAACGGTTCTGCAGGTATATATCTGCATATACCATTTTGTAAAACCAGGTGCACTTATTGCGATTTTTATACCCTTACAAATGAATCTCAGATAGACAAATTTGTTGAAGCCATATGCACCGAAGCGGCTTTAAGAAAAGATGAGATACACGAAGAGGTAAAAACAATATATTTTGGAGGAGGTACACCTTCACGTTTGAGCATCAACCAATTCAAAAAAATATTTGAAGCTCTCTACAACAATTATAATATAGATCCAAAAGCAGAGATAACAGCAGAAGCAAACCCCGACGATCTATCAGATGAGTACCTCAAAACACTGTCCAACCTTCCTGTAAATCGTCTCAGCATAGGGATACAGAGTTTCAACAACAAAGAGCTTAAGTTTCTTAGTCGCCGCCACTCATCACAACAAGCAACCAACTCAGTAAAAATTGCACAGAGCCATGGCTTCAACAATATCAGTGTCGATCTGATGTATGGGCTCCCCAACCAAACCATAGATATTTGGAGAGAGAATCTTGAGCATGTAACCAATCTTGGCATACAGCACCTCTCGGCATATCATCTTATATATGAAGAGAAAACCAGAATGTACTCGATGTTAAAAGCAGGAAAGATAAAACCTGTTGATGAAGAGTTAAGCACAACAATGTTTTCGATGTTGATAGACTGGATGACAAGTCACAATTTTATCCAGTATGAGATCTCTGCATTCGGAAAAGAAGGTTGCTTCTCCCAACACAACACCTCATACTGGAAAAACAAGAAATACCTCGGACTAGGTCCCGCCGCCCACTCCTATGATGGTTACAACCGCTCATGGAATATATCCTCATTAAACAGATATATCAAAGGAGCAGAATCAGGTATACTCGAGAGAGAAGCCGAACACCTTAGTATCGATGAGAAATACAATGAGTTTATACTAACAGGCCTGCGAACCATGTGGGGTATCGATTTATCTGATATGATTAATATGTTTGGCGAGGAGATATACAACTACTGTATCGAAAATGCAGAGCAATATATCAAAACCGGCAAACTCATCATACAAGAAAACACTCTCAAGTTAACCCGAAACGGCATATT
>CAZSBA010000106.1:0-6318 GCA_964605035.1 uncultured Proteiniphilum sp.
GAATAAGAATCCACGAGAAGACGTTTCAACGCA
Organism: uncultured Proteiniphilum sp.; assembly: GCA_964605035.1. Classification (GTDB taxonomy): domain Bacteria; phylum Bacteroidota; class Bacteroidia; order Bacteroidales; family Dysgonomonadaceae; genus Proteiniphilum. The sequence continues at coordinate 34 of CAZSBA010000106.1, forward strand.
GGCAAGATAAAGCAGAATTGCCGCATGGAATCGCACAACGAAGTGCTGCAATACCGGACGGGCGAACACAAACCCTGCACGGATACATTGTTCAATACCACTGAAGGAGATCGTATATGAAGATCAAACAAACCATGCTGTCGGCTGCTCTTGCCGCTGCGACGATGTGTGCCGCTGGCGCTGCATTTGCTGGCCCGCCAGTGACCGTAACATTCAAAAACCTCAGCACTCAAGAGGCCACCTACAAGGTCGTCACCAATAATGAGGTGAGTACCAACACCAATGCAAGCCCTAAGCCAAAAACGACAGTGCAGCCTCAAGGTGCTGACACATACGTTGTGCAAAATATCATCAGCCCCGATGCCAACGCAGCAACCGTGCGCTATACCATAGGCAGTAAGACCTGCGTCTTCGGTACAACCTTCGTAAATCAAATCTCGGGCGGCGCTCTGCTACCTGGCGGCCCAACTAAAATTCCGAAATGGAACAAAACTGCAACCGCTAGCGGTGGGGCAGTCTGCACCGCCACCATCAAATCGCAGAATTTGTCAAACTACTCGTGGACGGTTGAATTCACGATGAAGTAACTGACAACGGGCGACCCGGCATATGTAACTGGTCGCCCCTCTTTCTGAAAGCGCAATGCAGATTACAATTCCTACGGGACGCTATATGAATAGCATTAATCAACTTGGCACAACCACGCCTCAACAAACTCAAGTAAGCGAACGCAGTTTTGTTAATAAAACTGGGGAAACAACATACTCTCAGACCTCTGAGATAATCAACACTCCCAACAGTGCAACAATGCAGGTTTCATCGCTATCACGCCTGCTTAATGATGCCGCCGTTCGAGCCGAAACACGAGACGCCATCACCAATCGTGACGGACTTGCAGCTATTGCCCAATCGACCGCTCATGAGCTTTATGGTGAAAGCTATACACGCAACAAAGCTATTCATGATGCAGAAGTCCCGAACTCCGACGACTCACAACGACTTGCACAAGCAAAACAGGCAACTGCCTTTACCAACGGCCAAGGCAGCAATCCATTCAAAGGTATGTCACGCGACCAACTTGCACTAATCGCTTACGACGACAGCGGCGCCTTCACTGTCAACGAGCGCCGTGCGGCTTTATCAGAAGCGGATGATCAGGAATATCAGTGGCGCGTAAAGGTTGTTGCCAAAATGATGGATGACTACAACCGTACAGGCAAAATATCTGCAGAGACCCACCAGGAAGTTCTTGACCACTATAAATCTCTACCCGCCATTGAAGAGTCCCAACTTCCCAAAGGCTATGACATGCAGTTGCAGGGCTGGATACAGGAGGCTAAAAGCACAGAGTCATCACAACATAAAGATGAACTTGAATCCTTGCTGGAACAACTAACAAAACGACTAACAAATAACCAGAAATCATAAGCCCAGAAACATCATCGTCTGCTGCGACAGCACAGGCAAGGGGACGGCAAAATCATCTGGAGAGAGGATGCAGAGAGTTCACGACACCGATTTGATTCGCCTGGAAAATATTACGCATGCTTATGCTACGGGCGCGTCCAGTCAGGCGGTTTTGTATGATGTGTCGTTTTCTGTCCCCACAGGCCAAAGTTGCGCCATCGTTGGTGCGTCTGGCTCAGGGAAAAGCACGCTGCTCAACCTCATCGGGCTGCTGGATGAACCGACTTCGGGGCGTGTTCTGCTCGCGGGCGAAGACATGACCAACGCCGATGCCGAATCACGCGCCATCGCGCGTAATCGGATCATTGGCTTCGTATTCCAGAGTTTCAACCTGCTGCCACGGCTCGATGCGCTCGACAATGTGGCACTCCCGCTGCTCTATCGCGGCATCCCCCAGCCGCAAGCCCGCCAGGCTGCCCTGACGCAACTGGAGCGCGTCGGCCTGAGCAACCGCAGCCACCATCGACCCGCCGATATGTCGGGCGGCCAGCGCCAGCGTGTCGCGATAGCCCGCGCCCTTGTCGGCGAACCCTCGCTGCTGCTGGCTGACGAACCCACCGGCAACCTCGACAGCCAGACGGCGCAGGACATCATCGGGCTGCTGCTGTCTTTGAACCGCGAACGCGGCACGACCCTGGTTGTGGTGACGCACGATACCGGGATTGCCGATCGCATGGCTCGTTGCATTCAAGTCCGCGATGGCCGGATCGAGGAAGCGGGACATGCCTAGACGTGCTGCCATCACACTGACCTCATCGCATGGCTACGGCCCCTCATGGCTGCACCTGGTGCGCGAACCCGTGGAGAATCTGCGCCAGCTCGGTCGCCGTGCCGTTCTGGCGCTGCTGGGGATCGCCGTGGGCTGCATGGCCGTCGTTGCCCTGCTGAACATCGGGCACAACGCCGAACGTGAAGCCATGAACGTCTTCAAGGGGATGGGCAGCGATCTGCTTGTGGCAAACGTGCAGATCCCCGGCAGCGGCCGCAGCGAGGCGTTACCGAACGTCGCCACACTGGATACCGCCGCGTTGCGCCAGGCCATCCCCGACATTACAGCGGCAGCTCCTCTCATCCTGACCAGTAGTGACGCCCGGCTTAAAGGCCATGCTCTGAGTACAACAATACTGGGCAGCAATGCCGACCTGCCCGGCGTGCTGGATCTCCAACTGGCGCAGGGGCGTTTCCTGAGCCAGTTCGATACGCACAGTACCCATGCGGTGCTGGGTGCGAATGTCGCAGCGGCGTGGGAAAACGCAGGCATCCATGCCCAGCCCGGCGACCGCATTCAGATCGGCGGTTATCTGTTTCAGGTGATCGGCATCCTGCAACCCGCAGGCCAGAACCCATTGCTTCCCGCCCCGCCGGACGACGCCATTTTGCTGCCACTGGAAGGCATGCGACGCATCATCCCCAGTCCGCAGATCACCAGCGTACTGGCCCGCAACCCCAACGGCGCAACGCTGGTGCAAACCTCCCCCGCCCTGCAGCAATGGGTGGAAGGCAGGATGCCCGGCTATGAGGTCAACGTGCAAATTCCCCGACTGTTGCTTGAGGGCATGGCGAAACAGTCACGCCTGTTTTCCTGGCTGCTGGCAGGACTGGGCAGTATCGCCCTGCTGGTCGGCGGCATCGGCGTCATGAATGTCATGGTGATGAACGTCGCCGAGCGCCGCCGTGAGATAGGCGTGCGTATGGCGCTCGGCGCTCGCCCCAGGGACATTGCCAGGCTCTTCCTGCTGGAAGCGGTTGTACTGGCCGCCACCGGGGCACTGGCTGGCGCGGCTGTTGGCCTGATCATGGCCTGGGCCTTCGTTCACTACTCGGGCTGGTCTGACTTCTCATTCTCGGCGGCGGCATTGCCGCTCGGTATTGGCAGCGCCATCGCAACCGGCCTGTTTTTCGGGCTGTCGCCTGCGATGGCGGCTGCGCGCCTCACCCCGGTACAGGCGTTGCGTGATGCGTAAAGTGTCTATCCTCATCGCACTCATGCTGATGGCCCCTGTCGTTGCGCAGGCGAGGACAGATGGGGCGCTGCGCCCATCCCAGGCGACCCGCCAGGGTCAGCCATCATCGACGACGGCCAGCATTTCACTCAATGCCGAGACCATCGAGTTGACCCTGAGCGACGCGATCTATCTGGGGCTGCGCGACAACCGCGCCATCCGCAGCGCCTATCTCGATCGCATTGCCCAGAAATTCGACCTGCGCGTGGCGGAAGACCGCTTCACACCCAAACTGGTGCTCAGCGGCGGCTATCTTTCCAGCCGGAATCAGGATGACCGTTACCGGGAAAGCACCGTAACCCCCACAACCACATTGCTGACGCCCTATGGCACCCGCGTAAGCCTGGGCTGGACGTACCGCCATACGCAGGCCGACCAGGCCGGGCTGTCACGCAATGACGGGGCCAACATTTCTCTGATCCAGCCGTTGTTACGCGGCGCAGGCAAGGATATTGCGACAGCACCGGTGCGCCTGGCGCGGCTATCCGAGCAGGCCAACCGGCTCAACCTGAAATCCACTGTCTCGCAGACCATCACGCAAGTGATTGCGTCCTACCGCACCCTGCTGCAGGCACAGGAGCAGTTGAAGATTTCCAGGGAATCGTTGCAACGCGCCCGTCAGTTGCTTGAAGTCAACCGCGCCATGATCGCTGCCGGACGCATGGCCGAGTTTGAAATCGTGCAGACAGAGGCCGAAGTCGCCTCACAGGAACTGGCCTATGAAGAGGCCCGCAATCAGACGGATACCGCACGGCTTGCCCTGTTGCAGCTACTCGCCCTGAATCTGAATACGCCGATAGTCGCCACCGAGGCACTGCAGGCGCGGCGCGTGGACGTCAATGCCGCTGAGGCGCTCCGGCAAGCCGAAGCCTTGCAACCCGCCTGGCTCTCTCAACTCATCTACAGCGAACAGGCCACCATCAATCTTGCCGTAGCGCGTAATGACCGCCTGTGGGACGTTTCTCTGGTGGGCGGCGCCAGCCAGATACGCGACCGCAATACCCTGAGCGGTTCCGCACGAACCTGGGAAAACTATGTCGGCATCCAGGTCGAAATCCCCATTGGCGACCTCAGCACGCGCCAGGCCGAGGTACAGGCCCAGGTCAACGTGCGCAATCAGGAAATCCAGCTGGCCGAAGCCCGCCAGCAACTGGAGCGCGACGTGGCGAATGCGGTGCGCGATATTGGCACCCGCTGGCGACAGTACGAAATCGCCCAGCGTGCGCTCGACCTTTCACGCCGCAAGCTGGAAATTGAACGGGAAAAGCTCACCGTGGGCCGCTCCAGCAACTTTCAGGTGCTGAGTTTCGAGAACGACCTGCGCAATGCCGAGAACGCCCGCCTGAACGCATTGATCAGCTACCTGAACGCGCAGGCCGAACTCGATCAGACGCTGGGCACCACACTGGAAAGCTGGGACATATCGCTGAATGATTAAAAATCGCTTGATAGACCCACTGATCGCACACGTCCGCCGCCACCCCATGCGTTCGGCGTTACTCGTGTTGCTGACAGCCGCGACTTCCGCCGCCTTCTGGCAATCCGACAACGCCAGCATCCCCCAGCAACCACAAGCGCAATGGGTGCAGGTACAGCCCCAGTTGGTGGAACAGCAGCTGGGCCTGGTGGGCCGCATCCAGGCTGCCCGGCAGGAAACCCTGTCCGCGCCGTTTGAAGGCGTCATTCGGGACGTGCTGGTGCAGGAAGGTCAAACCGTTGAGGCGGGCCAGACACTGCTGCGGCTTGACCCGGCGCAAATCGAAATCCAGTTGCGGCAGGCACAGGCCGAACTGCTCAAGGCACAACGGGAAGCCCATCAACTGCGCAACTGGGACGGCAGCCCCGAAGTGTCACGCGCCCGACGCGCCGTGCAGACCGCTCGTTCAACGTTGGAAGCCACGCAGGCCAACCTGCGAGACACGCGGGCGTTGTTCGAGCGTGGGATCGTGGCCCGCATGGAAGTTGATACGCTGGCGCAGCAGGTACGCACCCAGCAGCAAGACCTGCTTGCCGCCCGGGACGAACTGCGTACCGCCGAGTCTCGCGGCCAGGGCGAAGAACGCAAGATTGCCGAGATGGAGCTGACCAACGCACAAGCCCGCTATCAGGCCGTGACGGCGCAAAGCGAACGGCGCGTGCTTAGAGCGCCATTTCCTGGCGTGGTGGCGCGTCCATCGGTGCCCGAGGGCGGAAAAGCGCTTATCGCGCAGGCTGGCGTACAGGTCACGCAAGGCACGCCACTGCTGACCGTAATCGGGCTGGATCGCATCCAGGTACTCACCCGCGTAGAGGAAACCGACCTGCATCAGCTACGCGAGGGCATGCCCGTGCAAATCACGGGCGATGGCTTCGCCGGGATAACGCTGACAGGCCGTATTGCCGCCATCGCGGTACAGGGCAACGCGGCGGATGCCCCCGGCGCAGCCGCCCACTACGACATTGTGATTGCCGTCGATACGCCGCAGACCGAAGCCGCGCAGGTCAGGCTGGGTATGAGCGCCCGGCTGGCGGTCAGCCTCTACCGCAACGAGCAGGGCATCGTGGTGCCGCCACAGGCATTGACGACGGACAGTGACGGTTCAACTTATGTCATGTTCCGCGCCACCGCAGATACAGCGCCATCGAAGATTCCGGTTGTACCAGGACGGGCAATCACTGAGGGCATTGAAGTACAAGGGTTGCAGGCAGGGTATGTTCTGGTGCCCTGAACGTGGGCGACGGCAAAAAATCACGCAAAAATTGCAGAAAAAACAGTCAAGAAAAGCTAAAGAATTCTCATTTCCTGCCGTTATAGAAGTTACCCTTCACCAGCTTT
>CAZSBA010000107.1:0-2444 GCA_964605035.1 uncultured Proteiniphilum sp.
CATCTTCAGGCCATACTCGCAACGGTTCGGGGTGCTGACGGTTCTGTACCCTCGGGAGAGAGTAGATATATATTTCTCATTGGGAAGAGGTTTTTTGGATATTAATCGGGAAATTCTGCAATAAACTTCGTAAGATTATTATCTGAATTGAGAGACATTTTACCACCATGACGAAGTACGATCTGCTTGCAAAGACTTAGTCCTATGCCCGACCCTTTTGCCTTGGTGGAGTAAAAAGGAATGAATATCTTGTCTCTGGCTTCGGGAACAATTCCTTGTCCATTATCTGAGACAGAGATTTTTATACTGTTGCCAACTTTCTCGGCTTTGACTTCAATTGCACTGTTTTCTATCCCCTCGCACGCTTCCTTGGCATTTTTAAGCAGATTAAGTAGCAGTTGCTCAACCATACCCTTATCTGCTTTTAGAATCATCTGTTCGGGATAAACGTCAAACGTGAAAGCTATTCCGTAAGAGGATGTTAACTGTTGAAGAGATGTTAGCATAGGCTTTAACACAATTGGATGAAGAACCGGTTGTGGTAGTCGCGTTAGTTTACGATAATTCTCAACAAACGACAGCAGCCCTACGCTTCTTCGGTGAATTGCTTCCATTGCCTGCATCATGATTTTGTACTCTTCCGACTCATCTACGTTGCCTGTTTCACGCTCTGAAAGCGTCTCAGAAAGTGATATAATTGGTGCTATGCTATTCATAATTTCATGAGTGAGCACACTTATCAGCTTCTGCCATGCAACTGCCTCAGCCTCCTCAATCATCGATTCGTGAGTGCGCTCTCTAAACATCTCTAGAGCATCGTTCATCTCAACCATCAATTTATCTATCTCATCATTTGAGTTTGATGCTCTGAAATAAGTAGTGAAATCGGTATTCTTAATTATACGAATCATATGCTCCATTCTTTCAACAAGCTTCTTCCTGTCGTAATATATTGATATTGTAAGGCCTATGATGCCAGTTAGCATTAAGAGAGATGAGAAATAGAGGTTGCTCCAAAAAAGCCATGCTCCAGCCAGGGACAACAGAACGATTGCTGAAACCTTTAGAAACAATATATGTTTAGATTTGATTTTCATTTATAATCCATATTTTTCGATCTTTCTGTATAGCGTAAACCTCGATATTCCAAGCATTTCTGCCGCTTGATTCATATTTCCTTCACTCTTTTTGAGTGCAATCTCAATTGCATTCATCTCGAGATGCTCAAGATTAAGATTCATCTCTTTATGTCTGTGAGCGGTTGCCGGCTTTAATATGAAATCGTCGGGTAACAGAGTAAACCCCGAAGATAGAATCACTGCCCTTTCGATAGCATGCTGAAGTTCACGTACATTACCTGGCCATGGATATTCGTTTAACTTCTTAATTGCCGACGTAGATATATTTTTGATATCCTTTTTATATTTCTTTTTATAGCGATCGAGAAAATGATTTGCAAGCAGTTCTATATCACCTTTTCTATCTCTTAGGGGAGGAATATGCAGCTCGATAGTGTTGATTCTGTAGAGCAGATCCTGTCGAAATTCGCCTGATGCAACTAGCTCATGAATATCGGCATTGGTCGCACAAATCAGTCGCACATTTATTGGCACATGCCTGGTTGACCCTAACCTTATGATCTGCTGTTTTTCGATGGCGCTGAGGAGTTTCGACTGCATAGGGTGCGACAGGTTGCCAATCTCATCGAGAAACAGGGTTCCGCCTGCAGCAATCTCAAACCTTCCGGGCTTCTCAACTTTAGCATCGGTAAAAGCACCTTTCTCGTGACCAAACAGTTCGCTCTCGAACAGCTGCTCGGGTATTGTGCCCAGGTCTATGCATACAAATGGCTTGGTTGCACGAAGAGAGGTTTGATAGATAAGATTGGCAAACAAATCTTTGCCTGTACCATTTTCTCCGAGGATTAGTATGTTGGCATCAGTATCCTTTAGTTTGTCTACAGTTTCGAAAAGCGACAGTATCTGTTTGCTTTCACCAATTATTTCGGTAAATGCTCTATTGCTTTCTAAAGCTGCAACCTTCTGCTTTAAGTTTGAGACCTCTTGTCTTTTGTGGCTCAGCTCGACTGCAGAGGCTATTGTTGCCAGCAGCTTCTCCCTCTCCCAGGGTTTGGGTATGAAGTCGGTAGCACCCATTTTAATTGCCTCAACAGCCAGCTGCATTTCTGCATAAGCGGTTATAAAGATAACCACCATATCACTGTTGATCTGCTTTATCTTTTGGAGCCATTGCAGGCCCTCCTGACCACTATCGGCATCCTTATTGAAGTTCATATCGAGTAGTATAACATCGGGTTCGAAAGTCTTCATAAAGTGCTCAATTCGTTCGGGCTTAGTGGTGACTTTTACTTTCTCTACATGAGTTTGTAACAGAAGATTTAATGCAAAGAGTATATCCTCGTTATCGTCGACTATCAATATTTT
>CAZSBA010000107.1:2544-6265 GCA_964605035.1 uncultured Proteiniphilum sp.
AAAACTATCCTCCAAAGATATGTAAAATAATTATTGATTGTATGTGCGATATCGAACTATATTTGTGCGGAAACGAACATAAATAATCAAACACTAAATCTATATAAACCTAGTTGTCAAATACATATCTGTTTGGCATACACTTTGTTTATAGTATTGCAAGAAACAATAATAAATGAAGAAACTAATACTACTCATATTAATTTCATTTTCTTTAGGGCAATTGACAGCGCAAGACACGCTTCGTCTAAAATTAGACGAGGCTGTTGCGCTAGCCCGTTTTCAATCGCCACAAGCAGTAGCAGCTCGTCATCAACATCGTGCAGCATACTGGAGCTGGCGCTCACACAAAGCTAATTACCTCCCTAGCCTTACGTTTGATACTTACTCCTCGTTAAATAGATCAATAAGTTCTGTTACCCTACCCGATGGTAGCGACAGCTTTGTACACCGCAATCAGCTACTAAATGATGGATCTATAACATTAAACCAAAATATTTCTTTGTTGGGAGGCAGTGTTTATATGAGAACAGGTCTTCAGAGACTTGATCTGTTCTCAGACAATTCGCTTTCATATAAATCTACTCCAGTAGTGATAGGATATTCTCAGAACCTACTGGGTTACAATTATCTTAAGTGGAACAAAAAGATAGAACCAATTAGATATTCTCAATCGCAAAAAGCATATGCCGAAACTCAAGAGCTTGTTGCTGCAACTGCTGCTATGAAATTTCATCAACTGGCGCTTGCTCAGAATAGTTGGCAATCGGCAACATACAACTTTGCAGCTGCAGATACGCTGTTTAAATATGCTCAGGGAAGGTATGAGATTGGCACTATTACCGAAAATGAGATGCTTCAACTTGAGATCAATTTTCTCACTGAGCAGACAAACATGATGAATGCACGCATCGAGATGGATAATGTAATTATTGATTTTAGAAGCTTTTTGGGTATAACCGATAATGTTGAGATTGAGGTTCAAGTAAGTGATGAGATACCCAGCTTTTTGGTACCGGTGCAGGAGGCTGTTTATTATGCCCATGAAAATAGCCCGGATATTGAATATTATACTCTTAGGGAGATTGAAAGTGAGAGTGCTGTTGCAAGGGCTAAGGCTTCGAAGGGACTGAAGGCTGATATTTATGCGGAGTTCGGATTGTCTCAGACTAACAGCAACTTTAGGGATTCTTATCGTAATCCAATGGATCAGCAGATGGTGAGCTTGGGTGTTCGTATTCCTATTCTCGACTGGGGAGTAGGAAGAGGTCAGGTTGAGGTTGCAAAGAGTAATCTGGAGAAGGTTAAGATTGATATTCAACAGGCAAGGACAGATTTTGAGGCTAATGTAATTAAGATGGTGAAGCAGTTTAACTTACAAGCTGGTAAAGTGGAAATAGCATATAAAACTGCCAATCGTGCCGATCGAAGAAACAATGTAGCCTACCGTCTCTATCTACTTGGTAAATCAAGTGTCCTCGATCTTAACGCAGCTGTTGCAGAGAAAGATCGTTCACAACAAGCATATATCAGAGAATTACAGAATTACTGGAGTCTATACTACGCTATTCGAAGTATTACCGGCTATGATTTCGAAACAGGCAGGCAGCTTGTCACAGCATATGAAAATTTTGATTATAAAAGAAACTGAAATGGACATTAGAAATACAAATAATACATTTCACGAGTCGCGCGACTCGTCCATGGATAAAGCACTTCCAAAGAGAAGCATCTGGCAGAAACATAGATACTATATTATTACCGGTATAGCATTTGTTGGATTTCTTTTGTATATGCTTATAGCAGTTTCGGGAGGACAAAAACTACGAGTAGACAGCGAAAGAGTTGCTGTTGCCGATGTTGAAGAAACTCCTTTTCTCGATTATGTTGATGCAGAGGGGGTTATTCAACCTATTTTAACGATAAAGCTCAACGCACTGGAGTCTGGTATGGTACAGCAAATAGTTGCAGAAGAGGGCACTTTGCTTAATGAGGGCGATACAATTATGATACTTCAGAACCCTGAACTTGAACGAACCATCGAGGAGCAACAAGCAGAATGGGAAACACAGCGCATACTTTATCAAGAGAAAAGGCTCGAAATGGAGCAAAAATCCCTACTTTTGAAACAGCAAACACTACAGGTAGAGTATGAACTAAGCAGATTAGAGAAGGACTATGAACTTGGAGTGGAAGAATTTAATATGGGTGTGAAAAGCAAGGCACAACTAGATGTTCAGCATGAAGAATACATCTATAAAACCAAAAACAGAGCCCTTCAGCTCGAAGGTTTAAGGCACGATAGTGCAGCTACCATACTTAGACGAGAATTAATGAACAATGATATCGAAAGAGCACGTAAAAACAACACACATGTGAGCAAGCGTATAGATAACCTTGCGGTTAGGGCTCCAATAAGTGGTCAGCTTAGCTTCTTAAATGCTACATTGGGTCAGCAAATACGGCAATCTGAAAATATTGGTGAAATAAAAGTGATAGACAACTTTAAAATAAGCACTCAGTTAAGTGAATACTATATCGATAGAGTTATGGTAGGATTACCAGCATCTGTAACTTATCAGGGAAATAAATATCCTTTAAAAGTTTCTAAAGTGGTTCCGGAAGTTAGAGATCGTCAGTTTAGAGTTGAACTTGTGTTCACTGATAATAAACCCGAAAATGTAAGAATCGGAAAAAGCTATCGGGTACAAGTGGAACTCGATCAGCCTAATAGTGCTATAGTAATTCCAAGGGGCGACTTCTTTCAGATTACTGGCGGACAATGGATCTATAAGTTAAATAGTTCGGGAGATAAAGCCTTGCGTACACCTATAACCGTTGGCAGACAAAATCCTGTACAATATGAAATTATTGATGGTCTTGAACCTGGCGATAAAGTAATTACAACAGGTTACGCAAGTTTTGGTGATGCAGAAGAATTGATAATTAAATAATTAATAAAAACATAAAAACAATGATTAAAACAACCAACCTACAAAAAATATTTCGTACAGAAGAAGTAGAAACATGGGCGTTGACAGACGTGAATATTGAGATCAGCAAGGGTGAGTTTGTTGCTGTAATGGGGCCATCGGGTTGTGGCAAGTCGACCCTGCTAAACATCCTTGGATTGCTGGATAACCCTACTTCGGGTGAGTATTATCTAAATGGGAAAGAGGTTTCAAAACTAAAAGAGAATCAACGAACAAATCTTAGGAAAGGGGTGATAGGATTCGTATTTCAGAGCTTTAACCTGATTGAGGAACTTAATGTGTATGAGAATATTGAGCTTCCCCTACTCTATATGAAGATGCCTGTTACAGATAGAAAGAAAAAAGTTAAAGAGGCAATGGACAGAATGGCTATTTCTCATAGAGAGAAGCATTTTCCACAACAACTATCGGGTGGACAGCAGCAGCGTGTGGCTATTGCTCGTGCAGTGGTGGCTAATCCTGATCTTATCCTTGCCGATGAGCCTACAGGTAACCTTGATAGCAAGAATGGTGCTGAGGTGATGAATCTGCTTACCGAACTTAATAGAGAGGGTACTACTATTGTGATGGTTACGCACAGTATGCATGATGCCGGTTATGCAGGAAGAACAATAAATCTGTTTGACGGCAGAGTTGTACCGGAATCGATTCTCTGAAATATAGACTAATATAGACTAATATAGACAACCAAATATTAATTTAATGATAAGATATTATTTAAAAGTTGC
>CAZSBA010000108.1:0-6107 GCA_964605035.1 uncultured Proteiniphilum sp.
TTCCAGTACATTATACCACACATCGGTCTAAATTGCAAGAATAAAAAAGAGTGAGATTTTACTCTCACTCTACAACCGTCTCGCAAGCTGGTCGGTGCTGTAGCTACACATCGCTGTGGGTATTCTCCACTTCTCGTCCGCAGACTTGACCTCAATCTTGGAGCACCGAGAAGGAGTCAAACCTTCGACCTTCTGTTTACAAGTCAGAGGCTCTATCATCTGAGCTATCGGTGCGTATTGTCGGTTATTGTGGCAAGGAAACCGAAAAACCCATGCTGACTTGGCTGAGACAGCTCCATATAGCCATTTGGTTTCAGGTGTTGGAATCGAACCAACCTTTGCCAGCTTATGAGACTGGTAAGACAACCTTGCCTCCCACCCGAAGTGATGGCATGGCTGAGGTTTTTTTATACTGGTCGTCTCAAGCGTTGCCAACTGTTCATCCAGTATGGTAGTCATAGTAGGACTCGAACCTACACTATATGGATTTTAAGTCCATTACCTCTGCCTTTGGGTTATATGACTATAAGTTGACTGGTTTTGTTTATTTGTCCAGTCACTAACGAATCACGTCCGTCATAAAAGAAAGGAGTTACATATCGAACGGAGCAGGCTCACTAAGACCAATACATTTCAGTCTTGCGAACTTATGCTCAACATCTTTGTCTGAATACGATACTTTGATTCTGTATGTATCGCCTGTTGGTAGTTCCTCTATTCTCCTTGCAAAGTCTGCCAAACCCTTAAACTCAATTGTTTCTCCAGCAAGTTTACTTACAAAAGATACTGCCTCTGCAATGTTTACCGCTGTCATTTCTGGATTGTTAAGGTTCTGAAGCATCTGGTTATAGAAAATATAACTACCACCGTCAACTCTCTTGAACTTACCCTTCAACATTGGCAAGCCGTTCTTTGACTCTGATGGAACAAGTTCCTCAAGAACGCAGTCATACTCACCAGCTTCTACAGGGGCATACTTGCTCTGTGCTTCTTTTACTTCCTCTGTGTTTGCAATGTCATCAAATCTGTCCCAAATTCCCATTTTAAAATTCTCCTTCAATAAATTATTAATTACTTATTAGATAAATACGTCGCTTTCATATCAGCACAACTTAGTAAAGTACATAGTTTATACATTCCATATGCTGTTGACATTGTGCCATAATTTTCCTTTGGTTCAAAACCACTCATATGCCATCGTATAGCCATTATCTCGTCTTCGGTTAAATCTACACCCAACTTCATCAGAATCATTACCGACTTTTCACCATGTCCGTAAGGCATTTTATCATCTACAGTGTAATATGGAACTTGAATCCATTTACCATTTTCGTCCTTGACGTTTCTAGTGGTTTCGGTGTAGTAGTATGCTTTGCAAATGTCGTGTAGTAGTGCTACAATGGTTAAACTTTGCAAGTCATATTCTAATGCGTCAGGGTCTTCCGTAAGGTGTTTATAAACTTCAAGTGAATGCTCTACTAATCCCCCTTTTTCCGACCCATGAAACCTAGTTGACGCTGGTGCTGTAAAAAAGTCGCTTGCTTCAAGCCATTCAATCGTTTTTACAATTCCTGCTCGTTCAGTTGTCATTAAGAGTCTTTTAAATCTTTCTTTTGCACTTTCCATGTAACTCTCCCTTCATCGTATATACATTATAACATACTGTAGTTGGGAAGTCAAGTACTATTTTAAAAATTTATTAAACTATCCAACGAAATGATTTCTGTTTGCTTTTTGCTTGCAATGCACACCGAGCATACTCCACAAGGACTTGGTTCAATTATTCCCTCTTTGATTTTCTGATAACGATTTATATTTTCCTGAACGTCGTATAGTGCTCTGTCCATATATTGTTGCTCTATATTCACAACTACGCTGTTTATTGGAGTTTCTTTAGTTACAGCAACTATATAGCATGGTAATTTTTCACCAGTATTTTGCCTAACTATTTCCTGATAACAAGCAAGTTGAATATCATATCCCCAAGGCGTGATAAAGTCTTTGTAGTTTCCGTAATTGTCAGTTACAGTTGCAACAATCTTCAGGTCGTTTATAGCAATGCTTGGACTATAACTATCCATCTTAATTTTAAACGGAACACCCTCAATCTCACCTGTCATAATTGTCTGCTTTTCTCCTGACAGGAATTGTTGGAGAATAGGGTCATTGTCAATGTACTCACAAATTTCATCTGCTTTTTGAAAATCACTTTTCAATTCGCCTTTGTTAGCTCCCCTTGACAAAAATATTTCTGGATGTTCGTTCTTAAATTCATCTAGCGTGCCTTCTACATATGCGTCAACATAACTACCAATAAGCATGGGAGTAGACATTGTTATAGGAGCATAGATTTTTCCGTCCAGTTCACATTTCTTATATCGTTTGTATTCCGAAACACTAAAATAGTGTTTATCCTGATAATAGTTTTCTGGAGTTAGCACCTTGTCACCACCGTTCAATTTCTATCTGCCAGTGTTAGTATAATGAGAGCAAGTAGTATTAATATTGAATATAATACAAGCGGTGACAGCACCCAAAACCAAGTCCATGTTATAACACCGAGTAGTTTCAGCGTAATGAATACTATTGTAAGTAATCCAAAGAAACCTACTCCACCACCAGTATTTACTTTTTTTTCACTCATAGAGTTCTCCCTTCATATGGATTTTTAACCTGTGTTCCTGTCTGGTCAATCATAACGGTGTCCATGACCTCTTCTGTACTCTGCATACCCATCATGAGTTCTGGAGCGTGTACCCTACCAAACCATGAATAAGCTCTGTATGCCAACATTAGCTCTGGCATGGTTTGCCATTTTGAACCTGACTTCTGATACCAACCTTCTTTTTTGGCAATTGCGATGGTAACTGTACCACCCTTAATTACTTTGCCGTTCTTTTTAGCGATAACATAAGCACCCCAGGTATCTTTACCCTCTTCACCAACATACACAAGTTCGACCTCTTTGAATTGAGGACTTGATTTTATTAGGGCAGATACTGCTGAACCAGACCAACTAGGCTTTCCCTGAATTACATACAGGTTTTGCATTACAATAAGTGGTGACAATCCTGTTCGTGCCGACATATCCAATGCTACGAAGCAGTTTTCTGGTCTTCTCTGATACTGAGCTGGGATAATCGTGCTTTGAGCAAGCATTTCAGCCATTCTCATGAGTTCTGTGTAGTTAATTACCTCACGCTGTACATCAATTGAAGCCTCAACCTCTGGATTAATAGTCAGTGACTTTTCTTCAAATGGTGAAGAATCAAATACATTTACATCTTGTTCCATAAGTTCTCCTTTCGTGTAATGTTTATTTACTTTAACAGTATACCACAATTTGTTGATAAAGTCAAACGTTTTTTAACTTTTCCATAATATAATATTTAATTAAATTGTAAATCAGTATTCCACTCTCGTCCTGTTGAACAAACCAAATTGGACATTTATAGCGGTAGTGCCATGTGAGTAAGCTTGCCAGAAATGATTGTGGAGACATCTTAGAGCGATAAGACCCTCTAAATAATTTTCGCCAAGTAGCCTTCTCAATCATCAAGTGAAGCTCAATATCTTTTGCACGTTCAAACTCTTTTATAAAACGTTCCCTATTTTGAGATAGGTTTCCAGTTATTTCATCCAGTGAGTTTTTGCGTTCAATAGCCATTGTTCCGTCAAGTTCTAGGTCTGGATATTTAGGTAATATAAAAGTATAGTCTCCAGCATTTAACTTTTTCTCGATATATGGTATTTCTTTTTCGTCAAAATAGTCCTTGATGTGTTGGTTCTTTTGTTCTCTAGTGTCAATTACTATAGTGATATTACTTAAAATATCAGCCATCTTTTTATCTGTCATGATAATATTTCTTCCTTAATCTTTTAAATAAATTGGATATGTAAGATTGACTTACTCCAAGAGACTTAGCTATTTCCTGTTGAGTATAACCATCATAACGCATTCTTATAATGTGTCCAAACTCTTTGTCATGTAGGATGTCTGGTGCAATTCCAATGTCATCATAGCTGATATCATCGTCATGTATGTTTTCCAAAAATGGCACTTCTACATGAAATCTCTTTTGAGTGTTTTGTTTTCTCTGTTCCCTAGATACTAAACCATCACATCTTAGTTTATAGTAGTTGGAAAGAGACCCTCTACTATCGTCGAATTTTTGTATTGTGTAACATAATTCAATTGCCAACAAGTCATACCATTCAGATAGTTCTAATCCATGTGAATGTATATACCAATATATCAAATTTTCATTTTCGGCAACTAATTCTGCTTCACGTTCTGTAAGCCTTTTCATTTAATTCCCCCTTTACAACATTATACCATTTTACCAACATAATGTCAACCTTTTTATGCATATTACACAAATTACACATTATTACAGGTTTAAAAATCGATGTGTAATTCTGTAAACGCCTGTGGCTCTAAGCTTTCAACCAATCTATTACAGATATTACATCATTTTCCCTTCTTCTATATATTCTATACTATTTATACTTTTTTTATAAGAAAAAATAATATGAATAATCTAATAAGATAGTAATACCAGTGGTTACAGATACTATTACAGATTTTTTTATTCTTAGAAAATTGCATATTTGCATAATTATTCTTAGAAAACTGCATTTATGCATAAAATTTGCATAAAAAAACTAAGAGTTATTGAAATATAAACTTCAAATTGAAATCTTTATTTCAAAAAAGTACACCCACCAACAATACAGATGGTGAGTGTTACGTTTTTCTTACAATATTATGAACAAATAATGAATATAATATTTACAATATTTTTACTTTTTGTGATTTTTAGTCTGATAAAGTTTGAAAGTAACATATTTTGAAAGTAAGTTAAAAATGTTTCTTAGCAGTTGGACTATTCAAAATACCAAAACCTATACCTGTGGCAATAACCAAAGTTACAAATTCATCAAAATTGGGAATTTCAAAACCAACCCAGTTTTTAACAATAAAGAATACCAACATTAAAAGTGATGTAATTGCTACTGGACTCTTCCATCTACTCTGCTGATTATTATTTTCAATATTACTCATGTTTAATTACCCTTTCTGGAATTATAAGTGGCATTGAAGCCGAAATATAATCCACGTCCCTTTTAATTTCGTTCACGTTATGTTTTATCTGCTTCACATCGTCGGACACGTCTTTAACTTTGACTATTACCTCGTCAACGTCTTTACTTATGTTCTGTGTAGTGCAATCAACAATACTGTTTAGTGAACTAATCGTACTTCGGTAATCATTTTCTCTTCGCTCATTTTGTTTTATAGTATATACTAATAATATGATGAACAATCCTGCGAATATACCATATTGAGCGATTGCATCTAACATTACCTGAATATCCATCGCTAATCCACCCAATCTTTAAATTCTTTTAGTATACCCCAAATATATCCATCCAGCACCTTCGGACTTTAATTTGCCCCAACCATTTTTCTCTTCAACAATTGTATATGAACCCTTGTCCCTTATATATCCAAGGAGATTTCCAGTGGCAACCTTTGGTTCTTTACGTCTTGCTAGTGCGTTTACAGTAACTTTAACCATGAACTCCTTTGGAGCAGTTGGTTTAACTGGTTTTACTGGTTCAACATTTTTATCAGTTGGATATTTAATCTTCTGACCAACATATATTTTGTTTGGGTCTGGTATATTATTATATTTAGCTAGTTCGGTATACTTGTTCGCATCACCGAGTACAAGTTTGGCAATTTTTGAAAGTGAGTCTCCAGACTTAACAACATAAACTGCTTCTCCAGCAACTGAAGTTTCTGGTTTCATATAATCTTCAACCATATTTAGAAAGCGTGTCCAACCTAAGTCTAGAGTTCTGTGTGGACATCTTTTATTCATGAAATCTTGATGCTTTTTAACTTTGTCAATACCCCATCCAAATTGCAGTAATAATTGTGCTGTTAACCACGCACCATTATCCTCTGCCTGTTTGAAAGTAGCCAAATCAGAAGTTGAACGTGCAATTTCAATAGCAATTCCTTTTCTGTTACCTTTTCCATTACGACCGTCGCCAGCGTGCCAACCATTTCTATTAAGTTCTATTCCCTGAACAATTTC
>CAZSBA010000109.1:0-5999 GCA_964605035.1 uncultured Proteiniphilum sp.
ACTGATCCGTAATGACACCTACGTATTCGATAAAGTCAGGGAATTTATATGCCAAACTCATATATCCACCGTACCCAATTCGATCGACAGGGTTTCGCATCATCGCTCTTCTTACTTTCACCCAGTTTTCAATTAGTTCATCTACTGGGTTATTTCCTTCATAGAAAGTGTCTGGGAAGAAATATGGTAAGAAACGGCCCTCTGTGTATTTTAGGTGTGGGATATCCGCAATCATACGCATTGTTGCCCCACCATCAACAGAACCTACAACACCATCCATGCCAATATTCTTAAAGTATTCACCGTAAGGCTCAGTTCCAATCCAGTTATCACCTAAAAACATCATTGCTTCCTTGCCAGATTCATGTACTAAATCTACCAACTTCTTTGCTTCTTGTGATACATACTTTTGTAAAAATTCTACATAATCTAAATAAGACTGACTAGGTATTCTAAATGAACTATTATAGTAGCCCTCATCAACAAAGTCTTCTGCTGTTAATCGATAGCCATACTCTTCTTCAAAATCTAATATTAATTCCGGTGAAACTGACGCTCCATATCCAAACCAGTCAACAAACTTTTCTTTACCTAGGTCATTGAAGAATAACGTAAAGTGGTAAAATAAAGTCGTAAAACGAACAACATCTGTCTTAGGATTATCAATTAACCATTGCTTTAAATACTCTGACATAAATTTATTCGAGTGAGGCATCCTAACATTGAAAGGTATATCGTGTTCAACTGAATCACCCCAATTATTTGTTGTGTGGTTATACATTTGTGTAGGATCCCAAATTTTATATACTAAAAACGATACCGTATAAACGTTAAATGGCAAAGTCTTATGAATAATAACCTGGTGATTCTCTTGATCAACATCCCACTCGTTGGTTGCCAATAACTCACCCGTTGTGCGGTTATAAACTTGCCACCATTCTTTAGGATAATGATTATAATCCGGTACTAATTGTTCTGAATAGAAGCCATTCATAAAGTCGATTGTCAGACTCGTTCCTTTTGATGTTACGCGGTCTGAAATGACAAAAAGCTGTTGGCATTCTTCCATATGCTCTCTGATAAAATCATTATGATTACGAGCCACAAAATAAGTCGTATAAATTTTTGCATCTAAATCTTTTATATCATCATCTAATTTGGTTCCATCAGAATCTCGAATTGCATCTGCGCCCCATTTTTCCATTAACTCTTTAGTTTCTTCTAAAAAGTTTCTTTCACTCGGTAAAGTAATGCGCCCTCTTTTTTTAGTCATATTATTATTTCTCCTTAAATATACTATTCTTTTGAGCCTCCAGCAGTCATCCCTTCAGTCAACTGCTTTTGGACAAATATATATAAAATTAAAGTTGGTAACATCACAATTACCATTCCTGCATATAACTGCCCATACTGTTGAGCTGCATTCTGCGCTGCCATTAAATTTTGCAAGCCTACTGGTAAAGTCCGCATTTCTGTTTTCGTCATTAAAGTAAATGAGATAATATATTCATTCCAAAAACTTAAAAAATTGAAAAGAATCACAGTCGTAATGCTTGGCTTTGCCATAGGAATCATCACTTTTAACATAACTGTTAAATGCGAAGCGCCATCAATTTCAGCAGCTTCTTCAAACGTACTAGGCAACGTTACGAAATAGCTTTGCAGTAAGTAAATCGTAAAAGGCAAAGCAGTTGAAGCATAGACTAAAGCGAGAACAAAGCGGTTATTCAATAATGTAGGCATAATCTCAATTCTTTGAATAGCCAATAACATTAAAAAAATGGGTACCACAATGTAGTTTACGTTAACGAACAAACCACCTTTGAATAGTGTTTTCAGTATTTTTTTACCTGGATAATCAAATCGCGCTAACGAATATGATGCGGGCAAAGCCACAATTAACAAGATAGCTAAGGCCATGCCAGTTACATAAATTGAATTTAATAAGTAATCGCCCATACTCGCTCGGTTCCAAGCATCCACAAAGTTTTGCCAATAAAAGCCATTTGGCATCGCCCAAGGGCTACGATAAAATTCAATATTTTCTTTAATCGATGCCAAGAATACCCAACCGATAGGAACTATAATCGAAACAGCGAGCAAAATCAGTGATACATAAACAAATATTCTGTACCAATTTATTCTACTTTTAGATTGATTCATTTCTCCTACCTCCTAGTATTCCAACACATCGCGTTTAGTCACAAAACTTACAATAGCCGACAAAATAAATGAGAATAGAAAAATCGTCACACCTATTGCCATACCATAACCATAGCTTGAGTTTGTGTAAGCTTGACCGTACATATAAGATAAAACAGTCTCCGAAGCACCGTTGGGTCCCCCACCTGTCATGGTTTGCACTAATAAGAAACTTAAATTGATCGTACTAATAATAAAAAATGTTAAGGTTGTTCGAATATTATTCCAGATTAAAGGAATGGTAATCTGTGATAATTGAATCCATTTACTTGCTCCATCTAAATTAGCTGCCTCGTATAAGCTATCTGGAATATTCGCCATACTTGCCATATACATTACCATATAATAACCAATTGCTTGCCAAACTAATGCACCGATAATTGCATAATTGACACTATGCTTACCGCCTAACCATAAAATTGGCTCCATATCAGAATTAAACAAGTTTAGAATGTTATTGAGTAATCCTTGAGTCGGATTGTAAATGGCAGAGAAAATTCCCGCAATAACAACGATTGATAATATATTCGGAATATAGAATGTAATTCTAAAAAAATTCTGACCTTTAATCGTTTCTCGTGATAAGATTGCTGCATATAATATCGATAGACTCATTGTTATAATTGTCACGACTACAACCATCAATATTGTATTCTGAAAGGCTTGAACGAATTTCATATCATTAATCAGATACTGAAAATTTTCAAAACCTACAAATTCTTTTACAGGAGAAAACCCACCCATTTTGAATAATGATAGATAAAAGACTTGACTAGTAGGGTAAATCATAAAAATTGCTAATAAAATAGTTGCCGGTAATACACAGATTATGCCGAACAGTTGACGTGATTTCTTTTTACTCATTCTTTACTCCTTTCGTCAACTCTTTGAGTTTATCAACATTTGATAAGAAAAATACCTACTAATGAAAATTTTCGTTAGTAGGTAAGTTTCCATTAACATGCTATATAGAACAACTACTCAATAATTACTTGGCTTAATTGTTCCATCACTTCTACTACACTGGCTTGCCAATCTTCAACAGAAACATCACCTGCTGCAACACCGTCAAATTGACCATATAATGTTCCTAGTAAATCTACACCTGGAATCGCTTCTGCTGAAACAAATCCTCCCATACCTGGTAAAACACCATTGTCATAAATTGAATAGAAAACTTGTTGTTCTTCTGGTAATTTTTCAGTTAAACCTTTAATTGGTTGAACAGCACCATGCTCAGCAAAAATCTCTGCTGCAACATCTGAGTATAAAAAGGCGATGAAGTCTTTTGCTGCTTCTTGATTTTCAGCTCCTGCTGGTACCCAAATATGCTCTAAGAATGTAAAAGCATAAGAGTCTCCACCTTCTAATGCTGGCACTGCCATCATTGCCCATTCAAAATTATCTGCTCTCGGTGCTTCTGCCATCTCACCAACTACCCACGTACCATTAGGCATAAATAATGCTTTATTATCTAAAATTAATTGTTGGTTACGTGTAAAATCAGTTGGGTTAGCATTTGCTACAGTAGTACTCTCTGTATTCTCTGCTAATGTATCTAATGTTGCGAATACTTGGCTTAATTGATCGCCACCCCAAACTGCTGGATCATAGTTCATTGCCTGAGCATATAGCTCTGGTCCGCCAGCTGAATAGATAATTGATGCAAAGAATGTATCTAAATAACCTGATGTTGGGTAAGTAAACAAGGCAATATCTTGAGCTGCTGCTTCTTCAGATAAGACCCACATTTCGTCCCAAGTTGTAGGGACTTCCCAGCCATTTTCTTCAAATAATGCTTTATTATAGAATAAGCCTGTTGGACTGTAGAACATTGGCATTAAATATGTTTCCCCATCGTTGTATGGGTTTGTCGAAGTAGAATCAACGAATCCTTCTAATAACTTTTCTCCAACAGTTACATCTTCACCTGGTATTGTCAGATCTAAAACATCCGTTAATGATGCTAACGCTTTGTCTTTAATCAATGCTTCCGGAAGTGCTTTTTCTCTACTCAGTGCTAACATCACCACATCTGGATAATCTTGAGCTTGAAATCTCGGTGTTAAAGCATCTTCTAGTTCTTTTTCTTGAGTAAATGTAATGTTCACATCTGGATTAACTGTATTATATGCTTCGATAATTTGTGGCCAAACTTCAGTACCATATGCTGTTTCAATGGCTGCAAAATCTAACTCTACTGTCTCTTGTGCACTAACATTTGCTAAAGGTAAAATTGCAGAGGCCGATAATAAAACTGTCATTAATTTGGTCAAGTTTTTCTTCATTGAAATCTTCCTTTCTTTGGTCAAGTACATCTCTCAGTAACAAAAACGAAAGTAACAAGATCCTCCTTTCAAGTGGTTGCTAACACTTGCGTAATTTCTTAACTTTAAATAGCTTATTCAACTTACTAATGTTATTATAGCTAATAAGGAAACGCTTTAAAGTACAAATTGTTGCTATATCAGTAAGAATTATTGCTATTATATTCTTGGTGGTATAAATAAATTGAAGAAAGGATTTCAACAGTGATTGAACAATTTCAAATAAACTCCCCTCATAGTGACACAAAAGAAATTCATTTCTCAGTCCTAGATATAAAAAGAGTCTCTTATGACGTGAATTGGCATAGTACCTTACACTCTCACTCTTTTCATGAATTATTTTATTGCATAGAGGGTGAAGGGACTTTTTTTACTACTTTTGGAGAACAAAAAATTTCAAAGAATAGTTTGATTTTAGTCAATCCTTATATCGAACATACTGAATTTTCCACAGAAGAAGTTCCATTAGAATATATAGTCATTGGTTTCAGAGGCCCTGAAATTTCTCTACCAAATCACACATCTGATAATGGTTTATTTTATTTTGAAGATCAAGAAAACATTTTCGAATTCTTCTTGAAAGAAATAATTGACCAATGCAGCGAACAATCTTTGTACACATCGATGATTGTTCAATATATATTTAACGCAATGATTTTTAAAATACATAGTATTACCAACAACAGTCTTCGCTCACAAGAAACTTTGACTCTATCTAACAATGTCACCCTAGCTAAAAATTATATTGATAATCATTTTTCTAAGAATATAACACTTGAAATGGTTGAAGAACGTTCTCTATCTTCCAAGTTTCACTTAACTCGTCAATTTAAAAAAGAACTCTCACAAACACCTATTCAATATTTAAATTCAGTGCGCCTAAATCACGCCAAAGAATTACTAGTCTCTACAAATTTAACTGTTATTCAAATAGCAGAGAATACTGGTTTTAATTCTTACAATTATTTTTGTGAAAAATTCAAAAAAGAACTGAAACAAACACCTTTAGAGTACCGTAAAGAACAAAGAATCCTTCAAAATCAGTAACTCAATAATGATAAGCACTCACAATTGATGGAAGATTCGAAAATTTAAATAGCTTATATGAACGAAATCTAAGTCTAGTCCAAGGCCATTAAATTTCGTTTTGCAGTTTTAACTTGATAATATAGCTTTACTTTTATTGGAATACTTAACGTAGCTCAGCGACTTGTTTTCCAAAGCGGTACAAAGGGCAATCGGCGTAGCTTGCTCTGACTATGAGCAAAGCGAAGTAGACAGAGCCTAGCCGATTGAGCTGGAAAAGTCCGAACGATAGTGAAGGCTTTGAAAGCGACCACCGCCTTGGAAAACAATAAGCTGAGTGAATTACAAAGCTTGGTAAATCAACATAAATCTTATAAACCTTTATATTACAAAAAAGAACCTCACGAGATCATCTAAAATCTCTTGTGAGGTTCTTTATAATTT
>CAZSBA010000110.1:0-5695 GCA_964605035.1 uncultured Proteiniphilum sp.
GGTACAAGCGGCTCGGTACTATCGTGCCCGCTTTGTTAAAACATTGCTCCGCCAAAATTATATAAAATAAAACAGTTAATACGAGAACCAAGAAAATGATAATAGATATATACTTTTTATTCATCAGAATGACAATTATTTAGGTGCAATTATAGCAATTATAGGATTATCATCTTCCGAGATTTGATCTATCATTTCCAATACACTTTGTTTCTTAGGAGCATTACCTGCTAATATCTCTTCTTTCTTTTCAAGCAACATATCCGGTGTAATAACACTATAGAACAAATTCCCGTCACTGATCATAGGCATGGGAAAATCATCGCCTTCGTCTATATCATTTACAATAGGAAATTGCTTTCCTTGCTTAAAAACAATGTCTTTTAGGTCTTTTGATTCTTTATCATAGAATACATAGTGTGTAGAAGGATGTTTTGAATAAGCGAAAAACACTTTTTGTGTTGATTCAACAAAATAGAAAATATCACATATGCTATTGTCTTTTACAAAATCAGTTATTGCATTTATTTCAATATCAGGTGTGCTCACCAATATATTCATCTCTTTTTCTCGTTGATTATTTTTGAAATTGATATGGAGATATGGAAATCCACCAACCTTCGAAACATGAAAAATGGTGTCATTCAATGGTGTTACTAAGGAAAGGGTCTTTGGGTCATACCTGTTAAAACATTGTGGTAACATCGGAATTGCTGAGAAATTTGCATCTTCGGAATATTCCATTCCAGTTCTATAAACTTTAAAGTTTTTATCTGTAATAATAAGATTAGGATATGTTCCTTCATTTAAAAAATCCTTATTGGACATAGTGAAATCATTATAAAAGGCAAAATATCCATCTGATATATAAGAGAAACGGAATGCATGAAATCCTATTTTATGAGATTCGATGTAATCTCCGTCTAAACTGAAACATAATATTTGTTTTATGGAGTTATCATACAGCAATAACTGTTCGTTATCAATGTCTACACTAAACCCAGCCAGTTTGACATATTCTCCGGGACCAGTACCTATTCTATTAATTTTAAAAAGAAAATTTCCAGTTTCTGTAAAGCAGAAAACTGACTGAGTAATATCATTATCCAAAATATAAAATCTATCTTTATATTTAATTATATCAGAAATATTTCCAATAAGGGAATTATCATTTGTTTCGAGAGGGATATAATTGATATCCGAATAAAGTTCGGACATTTTAATATTCTCAATCGCTTTACTGGGATCGACATCGATTATTAAATCAATTTCTTTTGGTAGCATTTGGTTATTAGCATCGTTACAAGAATATAGTAATAATGTAGTAACTATGTGAATTAAATATGTTAGTCCTTTTTTCATAATAATTTCTATTTATTCCGGGAACTTTTAAAAAGTTGGTTTCCATGATAGTACCACACGTTCTTTTCCCGTGCCCACCCTTCTTCTATATTTAGATATTCAATCTTTTTAGAAGAAATAATACGTTCATTCGTTACAGGCAAATGCATGACCCTTTGCGAATGAGCACCCAAGCCGTTGATGACTGATGCCAAGAGAATTAAAATTATTGTTTTCATATTCATTTAAATTAGTTGCTCTCTTTTATGAAAAATAATATTGGATTTGATTCACTATCTAAGGAATTTGCTATATTATTCTTTATTAAAGAAAAGTCATGATTACTTAAATTATCCGGGATTATTGAATAAATTAATAGATTCTCGTCCGCCCCAATTAGTTCTGTAAAAGTTATATTTTCAAATGGAATATCTGAAGGAATCTGAGGTGAATATTTTTTAAAGCCACTAAAAGTTCTAACAGCCTGTTTTGATAAATCATAGATGGTAGTATATCGAACAGATCCTCCTGTTGTTTGAGAAAATGAAAAATAAAATTTATTGTTAATTATATGAGGATTAACAATATCACCCAAATAATCATTATTATATGTAAGATCAGTATATTCAACTGGATCGGACATTTTATGAATTTTGCTATACGGGAGGGTCTTACTTCCAAAATCAATCTGAAAATATGGTTGTGGCTTTCCCTCGTTTAGTTGATATATTACATTGCTAAATGGGTAAGTAAAATAAAAAATGTCATTTATATCATTTATAAATCGAGACCCATTAACAGCTTGAAAAAAACTTTTCTGAGGAAAAAAGCCTTCAATCCTTTCGGTGAGATTGTCATTCAATAGCATTAAAGCGTAACCTTCAGGATTCTCTTCTGGATAACAACTGTATACCCAAAATCCATCTTTATTCTTACAAAACCCTCGAAACCAATATTTACAAGGTAATTCATTAATTACATCACCTGATAGATTATATATCATCATATTCCTTTTAATTCTTTCATGTGCGTAAATCAATTGAGAAGACTTTTCAAAAAAAACATCGTTAAACATTATGTGTTCGCCGGGGCCTTGTCCTTTCTGACCAATATTTCTAATAAATTTCCCATTAGATTTATTAAAAACGAAGATTTCACTCTTTATCAAGTCAACTATGAGAATAAATTGATCTGTTAAAAAAATCTTGCTAATTTCTCTTATCAATGAATTATCAGTCAATTCTAAATTAACAATATTAACTATATCAGCGGTTTCAGATATATCTAAGCTTTCACTTTTATTTATGTCAACGCTAATTAAGTGAACGGGTTCTATGTCAATATAATTCTTACAACTTATTAAATGTGCAAGAAGAACTAATGCAATTAATACCTTTTTCATAGCAAAAAATCATAAGAGATGCTTTATCGATTATTGATAAAGCATCTCTTAGTTAAAAGTCATTATACGCAATCACTTCAACCGCAGTAATAGAACGTACCAAATGTGTTTTTTCCTTTAATTTGATTTTTTCTTTTTCATTCGATACTTCGTCCATTTGTATTTCGGCAAAAACCGTGCTTGCTCCCAGTTGAAGTATCAACGTAACCAAGAAGAATGTTTTTTGAATCATAGTGTGTTCGATTGTGTTAATATTAGCTTTTTTCCTGTTGACAAAATAAATACAAAAAAACCATAAAAACAATATGCTTTAAAGAATCTAACCTTCTATAAATCTTTAGACGCCTGTATATGTGATAAATAATAAAAAACCCACATATAATCCTAACCTGTTTCTACTGTAAGAATTTTATCAGATGAGACGTTTTTTATATTTAAATCCTATTTAAAAGTGTTTTAACAGCCTTTCAAATTCAGTATCAGTTATAGCTTTTTTTATAATTTTATTTTTTAAATAGGTCTTCCTCGTTTTGAGGTTATGGGTTGTCGTGTTAAGCAAGGCGGCAATCTGCTCATTGGTGGACTGGGTTGAAAGCATGAAAAGCAAGAGCCGATCGCTTTCGTTAAACGTGTTTTTCTCAACCACCACATTGAATAGCCTTTTTATTTCATCTACTGTGAAAAGTTCCCCCACAAGGCTGGTAAACTGTTTTTGACCTGTTTTCAACATCTGGTCGTAGGCATCTCCTAATTCAGGCTCTTTAGATCGTATCTTATCTCCCATCCTCACGAACTCTTGGTGCTGATTAGTATGAAATTGGAGGAATAAGTCGTAACGAGACAACAACAGTCGCTGTAACTCCGCTCGCTCTTGCAAGAGCTTCGATTTAACTTCGGCTTCCCGCTTTTCCCATTCAAGATCTCTTTTCTCCTCTGTTAGTTTTGTTTGTTTCAGCCGTGCGACAACACCTTGTTTTCTAAAGTAAAGGAATAGCATAATTGTGAAAAGAATGCCAAAAGCGGAAAGTGTTAATATAAAGTTAAACCGGGTCTCTGCCTTCAAGGTTCGATTTTCGTATTCGGAGAGTTCATACCGCTGTTCGAGCTCTTGAATTTGAGTATTCAATCGATCATCGACCGAATTACTATACGACTCCTGTTCTTGATGCCGGAAATAATTCTCCACGCTATTAATCAGTGAATCGGTTGTAACTGGAACGTGTATTTTATCATCTGTTATGGTTCTTAATAGTACATACCGATCACGATTAGCCGGCAATAACTCCTGGACGTTCATCGTATTCAAACTGTCGCTTATTGCCTCGGGGACACTATCGCAAAGCAAATCCCACTGTTCTAAGCGGAGAGCCTCGTGATCGTTTCTCATCCGACTACATGAGAACGAGACCAAAACTGCCAATAATATCGTCGTGCATTGTTCGGTATTTATAATCCACATAAAGAAGGTTTATTAACAGGTTAGATAATTGGATATTTCCTTTTCAAAAAACCACACATTTTAAAATTACTTAAGTCAAGAATCAATAGCGTTCCAGGGCAGCAAAGATAGCTAAAATTTGGTTTAAAATTATCTCCCAGTTCCTCACGGGCATTGTCCATCCCCTTGGCGTAGCTCTAAAAGCCATTAGCAAATGGAGTATAACTTATTATGAAGAAGCGTAAGTATCCTCAACAATATGCCCCTATGTCTTTACTGAGTTATGCTTGTACTGAAACACTCTCAGATACCAATTCACCATCAGCAGACCTGAATGATATATATGAATGAATAGCATCATCAGCCCAAGTAGATGGCAATTGCATATGTGCTGTTCTGTGAGATCTTTTTGCCACACAAAAATTGTAAATTGCTTCTTTCTTTGTGGAGTTGTATGCAAGCAGCATTACCATATCGTTTGACCGTGCATTTTCTTTTAAAGTTGCGTCCCAGGTAAATTGCAGTTGGCCATTTATTATTTCAGCTTTTATACCAAAAGCAGTGCATAGTGAACCTCTAGATACCAAAACCTTTGAAAAATCCAACTCAAATTTATCATTTCTTTCTATTGTTGCATTTTTTATATTGTATGAAGTTGCTGCATTAAATGCAGTTTGCCTACCTGTTGAATATTCTTTATATCCAATTCTTATAAACGGGGTGATAGCAGACAAGAACTCCATAGTTACAGAGAATTTGCTCCGCTGTTTAACCTGACCTTCAGTTCTGGGGTTATTTACTTTGCTGGGTAAACTTCTTATGTAGTATATATCTCTCCAATATGCACCAACAATATTACCCACCTTACCGGTGATGTCTCCATTAATTCCTTTTGTTAAACGACCCATAGTTTTATATATTTAAATGTTAATATTTATATGGATTCAAAGGTCGATGTTTGTTTGAGGAGAAACAAAAAACGGTCGATATGTCGTCATTTGGGTGCTATTTGGTAAGATATTGTATGATTTGGTATGGTTTGTCGTCATTTGGTACCCTTTGTCTTCCTAACATACATAGTAGTTAAGTTCTACTTTAAGCTGTACTAATTGTTACTCAGGCATTACTTTGCTCTTTAGTAAAAGGAGTTTATAGGAGCAAGGTAAGAGCAAAGTAATAGTTTGGGAAGGATAACGTGTGGACAAAAAAGAGGTTGTCTCCTACGAGACAACCTCTAATACTTCATTTAATATAGTTTAAATAGGTGTTAATCGATATTAATTAGTATCCTCTTATAGCTTTTATACCGGGTAATTCTTTACCTTCAATCATTTCAAGAAGAGCTCCACCACCGGTAGATACATATGATACCTCATTGGCATGACCAAATTTATTTACACAAGCAACTGAGTCGCCGCCACCCACAAGTGAGAATGCTCCGTTTTTAGTTGCTGCTACAATAGCATCTGATACTGCGCGAGATCCTTTTTCGAAGTTATCAAATTCAAATACTC
>CAZSBA010000111.1:0-5657 GCA_964605035.1 uncultured Proteiniphilum sp.
TTTCATAATAATAAAATATTTAGAATTACTAAATCAGTTCCAACGACTCTTCGTCTGATATAAAGTAACCAATTATCGTACTAAAGATTTTCACTTGCCCACTAGACGTCTATTTAGACGTAATAATCAGTATGTTATAAAACACATCAATATATATGCAGTAAATAAAAGTGTGGAACTAGTATGGAAAATTGTGGACGCATTCCACAATTCCACTGTTAAAATCCACAATTACAAGATACACTATTAAGGATTTAAAAATATCTGGTTTTTAAAAAATATATACTGTATATTTGAGTTTTTAATTAAGGTGTTAATTACTTATTGGTGCTTATGAAAAGATTGAAATCTCCGGAACAAAGGATAACAATAAAAATTGGACTTATTTTTCTTGTTGTGATATTATTTTTTGTAGGACTCTTTATTTACTCAACCAGTCTCAAGAAAAGTATTGATAAACAAAAAGAGGAGATGGCTAATTCATACAGAATACTTGCTTACAGTAATAGGCTAATTGTTTCTATTCAGCAAGCTCAGGACTTGTTAAACAGTTATCTAATATCTCCTAGAAGAATATATCAGCAACAATACGATTCTATTTCTCTAGATATAACAGAACAAATTGAAATAATAAAAAATAGCACTCCCGAAAAAGATAAAGAAATAATATTGGAGGATATTGACTCTCTTCTTCTTGAAAAAAATAGAATAGTAAAAAGATTATTAGCCCAGCTAAGATCTGAAAGTCCTTTAATAGAGTTAGATAGAAAAATTGAAACTATTGAACCGATAATTCAAGATAGTGTTGTTGTTACGTTAAGGAGTGACACTACTATTGTCAATAGGCAACGAAAGGACTTCTGGAGTAGACTTACTCATCTTTTCGACCCTAAATTCGAACCAGACACAACAATCAGTATAACACATACCGAACAAAAGGAGAGGGCGGCTTCAAGAGTAGATACTCTTATGTATAACGACTTAAGAGGCATTACTGCAGAGGCCACAAAAACCTATTCGTCTCAGATACAACGCATAGAAAGACAGGTTAGGGAACTAATGCTTGCAGAGCAAAATATATCTCTACATATATCAAAACTAATAACTCAATTTTATAATGAAGCAATTCAAACAAGCAGAGTAGGCGCTGAAAACAGTGAGATGCTAACTCAAAAAATATTTAAATTTGCAATTACTGTAGGTGCAATCTCCATATTATTGATACTTATTATAACTATATTTATTGCAAATGACCTTAGGATTGGGAAAAATGCACGAGTTGAATTATCTAAAGAGAAACAATTGACTGAAGAACTCATAGAGAGTCGACATAAATTACTACTATCTGTTTCACATGACATAAAAACGCCTTTAAGTTCTATAATGGGATATATGGAGATATGGGATAATGAAGTTAATGATCCTTCGAGAAAAAAACAAATAAAATCGGCTCGTAATTCTGGTCAACATATTTTGAGTATGTTGTCTAACCTTCTTGAATTTTCGCGACTGGAGCAGAAAACAGCTACATTACAAAAAAGTAGTTTCAACCTTATTGAATTAATGGACGATGTTTTAAATATGTTTCGGCCGTTTACAAAAGATAAAAATATTGAACTGAATTTTATTAATTCCACATCTTCTCCGTTTTACATAGAGACGGATTACACGGTTCTTAAACAGATTTTGATTAATATAATATCTAACTCTGTTAAGTATACAATAAAAGGTGGGGTAGAAGTTGAATTAAGAGAAAGTGACGACAAAAATCTTATATTAATAGTTACTGATAGTGGGGTTGGAATTGATTCTGAAGATCAATCAAAAATATTTAAAGCTTTTTCACGAACAAGCAATCCATTAAAAGCTGAAGGTAGTGGTTTTGGACTTTACGTAACAAAAGGTTTGACCGAGTCTTTGAACGGTGAAATTAAACTTACTTCTGAGAAAAATAAAGGAACTCAGGTAATGATTAATCTCCCAATAGCAAAAATTATCGACTTTATACCTGATGAAGCTTCTTCGAAAAGTAATATATCAAATAAAAAAAGCAAGTACAATAAAATACTTATTTTTGAAGATGATATTTCACTGGGAAATCTAATTAAAGACTTTTTAATCCAAAAGGGCTATAAAGTAAAGCTTTGCAACAACTCTAGAGATATAAAAGGGTTTATCCGCTTAGTCTCAGATTTTGATATTGTATTTACTGATATGCAGTTGGTAGATATAAGTGGAACTGAAATTCTCAATGAAATAAGAGAGATTGATAAAGAGATTCCAGTTTGGTTAATGACTGCCAATGATGAATATAATAACATTAAAACAGTTTCTGAAGGGTTTAATGGACTAATAAGTAAACCTATTAAGATAAGCATGTTAATTGACATTCTAAGTTATGATTATCCGAAAGAAGATATTATCGATGAATCTGAAGTAACATCTTTTTTTACTCATAAAATTAATGGAACGTCTAAATCAATAGAAGAAGTATTTCCACAACTAGCTTCTATGTTTGGTAAAGACTCTGGCCATATAAAAGAAATTTTAAATGATTTTGTTGAATCTTCCGCTAAAGACACTGAAATTCTAACAAAACTTGTAGAAGAGGGTAATTTTAGCGAAGTTCAGAAAATATGCCACAGAATACATCCATTTCTAAGTCAATTAGATGCTAATCACTTAACTCTAAATCTTATAAAAATGGACAAACTGAGAGGAAAAGACGAGTCATTGTATCCAGATTGGCAAAAGGATATCATTAATTCAGTTGAAGAAATAAAGAGATTTACAGAAAGTATAAAGAACAATTATCTATAATTCAATATTGTATAAGTGGATTTTATTATACAGTGTTTTCCTATCAATCTTAAGCAGTTTTGCAGCTCTGGTCTTATTTCCATTGGATTTGTGAAGAGCTTTTAGAATTCTATCTTTTTCATCTTCTGGATTATTATATAAAGCATGATTACTGGTATTGTTATTAACATTGTCTACTGAAGTTGGAATTGATTTTAATCCATAAAATTGTGAATCATAATTTGACGATTCGGAATAGATGTTTGAAAAGTTAGGCAAGCTACCTACAGTAATGGTATCGCCTGCCGTAAATAAAACTGATCGTCTTACAACATTACGCAATTCTCTTAAGTTACCTGGCCAATTATAGTTTTCAAATCGAGATAATGCTTCTGGGGATATATATTTAACATCCTTCCCAAGTTCATTATTAGCTTCCTCCATAAAATGTTGCGCATATAAAGATATATCATCAGTACAATCTCTCAAAGCTGGAACTTTAATCATAAACTCATTTAATCTATGGTATAAATCTTCTCTGAATTTACCTTGCGCTATAGCTTGTTCAAGGTTTTCATTAGTAGCAGTAATTATTCTCACATCTACTTCAATATCGTTTGATGTTCCTATGGGACGTATTTTTTTCTCCTGTAATGAACGTAACATTTGCGTTTGTACACCATAAGGCAGATTCCCTACTTCATCTAAAAACAAGGTGCCTCCATTAGCTTCCCAAAAAAACCCATTTTTATCATCAATAGCAGATGTAAATGAGCCTTTTTTATGACCAAAAAGCTCGCTAGGAGCAAGCTCTGTTGATAAACTTCCACAATCAACGGCAATAAAAGGCCCTTTGGCTCTACTACTCCTATTATGTATCATATGAGCTACATGTTCCTTCCCTGTACCACTTTCTCCAATAATCATAACGCCCATTTGAGTAGGAGCAACTAAGTCTACATAAGAATACATACGCCTATACAATTCACTATAACCTTCTACAATTTTAGTATTATCTCTGTAATTGTTACTGCTTTCTATTTTTTTTATTTTTGATGAGATAAAAGCCTGTTCAGGGATTATATTTTTTTGGAAAACCGATTGAATCTTTTTTGTTAGAATTGAAGGATTTATTGGCTTTTCAAGGTAATCAAACGCACCTAGTTTAATGGCTGATACAGCTGTTTGCACTTCTCCATAACCAGTCATAATTATTACGGGAGTTGCAATTTGCATTTCCTTCAACCAAGATAGAAGCATAATTCCGTCACCATCGGTTAGTCTTAAGTCCGAAAGAATAATGTCAAACATCTTGCTATTCGATAATACTTTCTGAGCCGACATCATTCCATTACATAATGTTGCCGAATATCCATTCCTTTCGAACCATTTAAGTAACATGGTTCCAAAATTTCGATCATCTTCTACTATTAATATACTACCTTGCACCTTAATTAAATATTAGCGTAAAGATATACGATTTTCTTTTTATCCAAACTAACGAAAGCATATGATTAAGTTTTTTTTATAATCTAATACCATAAAAAGTCGTATTTTTGATGTTAAAGATAAATTAAAATGATCACAATGTCAAATAGAGAAAAAAACTTAAAGCTAGAGAAAATTCAAAACATTATTATTGATAAACATATGGACGGCTGTATTTTGACATCGCCTGTAAATCAATTCTGGTTATGCGGATTTATTTTTGACGGATATATCTATATTCTACCTGAAGGAAATCCCATATTATTTGTAAAACGACCACTTAATATAAATCATGATTGGGCTGTTTATTTACGTAAGCCAGAACAAATTACAGATATGCTTTCAAAAATGTCGTTATCTTTACCTAAAAACATTTTGCTTGAAACAGATTATTTGACATTTAATGCAACAGCCCGCCTCAAAGCTGCATTAAATGTCGATGAAATTCAAAATGTTTCAGTTGATATGAGAAAACTGAGAATGTTTAAATCTGAGTATGAACTTCAACAGATGCGAGAATCGGCTGAAATACATACGGATGTTTATAACCTTATTCCTTCATTATACAATAAAGGGATGACCGACCTTGAGCTTCAGATTGAAATTGAAAGAGAAATGCGCCTACATGGCTCTATTGGCATATTTAGATCATTTGGAGAGAATATGGATATATTTATGGGTAGCATGCTTGCAGGAGACAACGCTCAAGCTGCATCACCATATGATTACGCACTTGGTGGTAAAGGGATATCGCCACTTCTCCCGTTAGGAGCAAATGGCACTCAACTTGATCCCGGTAAAACTTTAATGGTTGATATGGCAGGTAATTACCGTCCATATATGGATGATATGAGTCGCACCTTTATCATTGAGCATACACCTGATATTGCATACAGTGCCCATCAAGTTTCAATTGACATTCATAATGAAGTTATGAAGAAAGCTAAACAAGGAACTTCTTGTGCAGATATATATAATTGGGCAATTGAAATTGTAAATAGAAACAATTTACAATCCTATTTTATGGGTACTAAACAACAAGCTAAGTTTATAGGTCACGGAGTGGGATTAGAAATAAATGAACCTCCGGTAATTACACCCCGCTCAAAAGAAATTCTTGAACCCGGTATGACTTTCGCGCTTGAGCCCAAGTTTGTTTTACCTGGAATTGGTGCCGTTGGAATTGAGAACACCTATATTGTGCACGAAAATGTGATAGAAAATATAACCTTATGTGATGAGGAATTGATTATTCTAAAATAAAAAATCTGTAACTATTCTTTATCACAAACAAAAATATCGTAACTACTTATATTTTGTTGATTTATTCAACAAAAAAAATCCCGATTGGAACTTAATCCAACCGGGAC
>CAZSBA010000112.1:0-2520 GCA_964605035.1 uncultured Proteiniphilum sp.
ATGGTATTAGATTTAAGGTTAACAATGAAGATTGGTTGTCGTGAGACAACCATTCCTTTTTTATATAGGTACCATTCCAAAAGACTAGATTCAACAACCAAAAATTAGATGACTCATCTAAAATCAAAATTAAACAATAAATTTATTTCTCTTATTATTTTATTTATCCCACAGGTGTGATTTATTTGTATTTATCCCAAAGTTGTGATTGGATAATATCCGTTGTTTTATTAATTAGCTCAGGAATATCCTTCTCGCAAACATTGTCTGTTGGTATAGGTTTGTGTATTACGAGCTCTAATTTACCAGGATGTAGGTTTAATGTTCCACGTTTAAGGACATCGAATGGGCCGTTTATGGTTATTGGCACTATGGGTAGATTCTCTTCTGTTGCTATATAGAAAGCTCCTTTTTTAAATTGTCGCATCTTTCCGGTTAGAGTGCGCGCTCCTTCGGGAAATATTACTATTGACACCCCGTTCTTTACTTTTGATATTGCCTCTTTTAATGTTAAAGCGCGAGTTGTGGGATTGGTATTATTTACAAATACATGACCCGCCATTTTGGATGCATACCCTACTAAAGGAAGGCTGCGGAGACTATGCTTCTGCATCCATACAATATTATGATTGAGGAATCCGTAGGTAAGGAAAATATCGTATGCTCCCTGGTGATTTGCAACGAAGACATAAGATCTGTTGGGATCGAGGTTTTCGTGCCCACGCGTACTAACGCTGCACAAAGATAGCCAGCAGGTTAGTCGCGACCACCATTTAGCAGGATAGTAACCCCATGTTTTGCTCCCAAATATCGGCGCCATAATCATAACGGTTATAGCCGTAATAATTGTTATTACAAAAAAGATTGGAGCAAAAAAAAGCCACTGATATAAAAAGCGCAATATATTTTTCACAACTTCACACCATTATGATAATCATTTCACAAATATAAATAAAATCGTATTGAATTAAAGGCTAAATAGGTGTAAACACAATTTTTTATCTCAAATAATTTCCTCGTTTGTTGAATTTTGTGTTTATTTGTGTCACGAAATCAATTACAAAATATTATATTATACACACATGAAAGATTTTGCAAGATACATCGGCGTGATAGTGATGCTTATTGGCGTTGTTATTTTGGTAGTGCCATTTTTATTGGGCAGCACAGGCAACACTAGTCTAATTTTAGGAATGGCTTTGGTTGTGAATGGTTTGCTGGGGTATATTTATGTTAACAACATGAAAAAAGGAAGCCTTGTCAGCAACATACTTTGGGCAATAATATTGCTTGTAGTACCATTTTTCATCTATAACTTTGCTAAAAAACAGGCCTACACAAAGGCTGAAATTGAAGCTTACAACTAAAGCTCGATTAACTGATTTAAGTTAACCGCGGTTTAAAAAAAATTATTACCCTGAGATTTTTTCTCAGGGTATTTTTTTATCCCTTTCTGACTACGTAAAGCTGAAAACTCTCGTATCGTCTTACAACAACCTCTTCGCCTTTATCTATCATACCATGCGATGCTACTGCATCATAAAACTCTCCATCTATATTTACTTTACCCGATGGGCGTAATACAGTGGAAGCAATTCCGGTTTTACCTATCAACGAATCAGGCTCTAATGGAACGGATGAGTATCCCTCTTGATCGGCCAAGAGTGCTACGTTTCTCAGGAATCCTTTTTTTCCGATTCTGCTGCTGAAATAAATTATTAAAACCATACCCATTCCCATTCCTCCCAGAACGGTAATAAATGCCTGAAACACCTCTTTAGCGGGAAGACCTTCGAAATTAAACCTGACATTGCCTACAAGTGCAAGAACAAGTGATATGAATATGAAAATTATACCGGCAATGCCTGTAAACCCAAATCCGGGTACTACAAATATTTCGAAGACAATAAAAATCAATCCCAAAACAAACAGCAGAACCTCCCAATTCTGTGCATATCCAGTAAGATAGAGTGGCGTAAAATATAGAATTGCTGCTGTAATGGCTGCAGCAGTAGGAAATCCTAGTCCAGGCGATTGTAGTTCGAAGTATATACCTCCGATAATAAACATTATTAGCAGTGCTTGCAGTACACCATTAGTAAGAAATCCTTTAATCTTATCGTAAATTGTGGGGTTATAAGCTATTAAATCGTAATCGTTATATCCTAAATGAGAAACCACTACCTCATGCAGGCTTTCGGCGATTCCGTCGCAATATCCCAATTCAACAGCCTGGCTGGCAGTGAGTGTTAATATTTGAGTTGAATCGGCATATCCTGGCACCACTACTCTCTCGTCTACCATTGCTTCGGCAATTTTAGGGTCACGCCTCCATTTTTCATCAGAAATGCCTTCATCTGATTCTATTTTGCCATGACTCTCGGCTGTTGCCCGCATGATACCTCTCATATACGACTGGTATTTATCGGGGGCTTGTGCTCCACTGCTGCCATCTACAACCGTTGCTGCCCCTATTGAGGCACTTGACCTCATAAAAATTGAGTCGCAGGCAATTGAAAT
>CAZSBA010000112.1:2620-5520 GCA_964605035.1 uncultured Proteiniphilum sp.
GGTTTAGTATCCTGAGCATATATAACATCAGGTATAATATATAGCAAAATAAGGAGTAAATATATCTTTTTCATTCTTAACAGGTTTAATACTAACAAAGATAACATCGTAAAATGATAATTGAGCTTTTTATTTCAATAATTTATTCCATTTCAAAAATTGAGTATTTTTTTGTAAATTTGTTGTATTAATATAATATTAAAAATAATATGCGAAAAGTTGTTTTATTTGTTTTTATATCACTGTTTTTTCTTCAGGCTAATGCCTTTGAGGATGCACGGATGTTGCGTTTCCCGGATATTAACAGTAGCCTGATTACTTTTGTATATGCAGGTGATATATGGAGTGTAAATGCTAGTGGAGGTGAAGCTAAAAGGCTTACCTCGCACCCCGGGTTGGAGCTTTTTCCTAAAATTTCTCCGGATGGTAAATGGATAGCATTCTCTGCCGAGTATTCGGGAAGCAGACAGATTTGGATAATGCCTTCTGAAGGTGGCGCTGCACGTCAGCTTACATTCTATAACTCGTTTGGCATGATGCCTCCAAGAGGTGGATATGATAATGTGGTTTTAGATTGGACCCCAGACAGTAAAAGCATTTTATTTAGAGCAAACAGAACATCTTTTGGTGAAAGAAATGGTAAGTATTTTACAGTTAGTATAAACGGCGGAATGGAAGAGTCGCTTCCGATAGTAAATGGAGGATTCGCAACTTTCTCTCCCGATGGCAACGAGTTGTGCTTTACTCCGGTAGACAGAGAGTTTAGAACATGGAAAAGATATAAAGGTGGAAGGGCCACTGAATTATGGAGATATAATTTAACTAAAAACAGTTCGGAACAAATTACCAATTGGAACGGTTCGGATCAGTGGCCAACATGGTATGGAGATAATATTTATTATGCATCGGACCGTGATACCAGACTCAATATCTGGAGTCATAACACAACAACGGGTGAGGATACTCAGATTACTAAACATACCGATTTTGATGTTATGTGGCCATCGGGACACAACGGGAAAATTGTATATGAGAATGGCGGAATGCTTTATGTATTGAATTTACAGACCGGGGTAACGCAGAAAGTAACGGTTTCTATAAGGTATGACAACCCAAATTTGCAATCGGGCTTTAGAAATGTGAAAGATTTTGTGGGGAGCTTTTCTCTTTCACCCACAGGAAAGAGGGCTTTAATTGAAGCCAGAGGTGATATATTTAGTGTTCCAGCCGAGAATGGTGAGATAATAAATATCACAAACACACAAGGTGTTAGAGAGATATCACCCGTTTGGTCGCCCAACGGTAAGCAGATAGCTTTTTACTCTGACCAGACAGGTGAATATGAACTATACCTTGTTGAAAATAAAAAAGGAGCAGAGCCGAGACAGATTACTAAAGGATCCAAAGCATGGAAAAATCAGGCTGAGTGGTCGCCAAAAAGCACTCATCTTGTGTATAGCGACCGCACTATGACGCTTTGGCTGGTTGATGCTTCTACAGGTAGAAAAACAGAAATTGACAAAGCATCGGCTGAAGAGATAAGAGATTACACATTTTCGCACGACGGAGACTGGGTTGCATATAGCAAGTCATCTCCAAACTATCAGTCGGCTCTCTGGCTTTATCAGATATCGACAGGACAAAAACAACAGATTACAGATGCTACTTTTTCTGATAGCAGTCCAATGTTCAGCAGAGACGGTAAATTCTTGTTTTTCTTGTCTAACAGAGACTTTAACTTAGCATTCAGTAGCTTCGAATTTGATTATCTGTATAATAATGCAACACGTATATATGCAATTCCGTTGAGAAACGACGGCACAACCCTATCGCCAACTAAGAATGATGTTGAACCTTATGGTGATGAGGATAAAGAGGATGAGTCTGAGGAGAAAGATGAAAGCAAGAAAGATGATAAGATAACAATCGATCTGGAAGGTATACAAAACAGAGTGGAAGTTTTACCAATGCCTAATGGTAATTACAATATTCTTGGGTCGGTTGATGAGGGACTACTCTACTCGTCGGGTAACAAAACAATGAGATACAACATTAAGGAAGAGAAGAGTGAAGATATTATTGAGGGTGTGGGATATGTTATACCTTCTGCTGATGGAAAATCGCTTATTTACCGCAGAAATAGTGAATTTATGATTACTAAAAATCAACCTGGACAAAAGGTTGGTGATGGAAGGATTGATTTGACACACCTTGTTATGAAAATTGATCCGAAAGCCGAATGGAATCAGATTTATGAAGATGCGTTCAGGATTTTCAGGGACTACTTCTATGTGGATAATATACATGGTGTTGATTGGGATGGTATTAAAGAAACATATGGCAAAATGTTGCCCTATGTGCCTAGTAGATTTGATTTGGATTATATATTAAATGAGGTTATAAGCGAAACAAATACAGGCCATGCATATGTAGACTGGGGTGACATTGGTAGTGTAGACAGGATTAATGGTG
This sequence comes from uncultured Proteiniphilum sp., assembly GCA_964605035.1. Lineage (GTDB taxonomy): Bacteria > Bacteroidota > Bacteroidia > Bacteroidales > Dysgonomonadaceae > Proteiniphilum. Next base: position 5,093 of record CAZSBA010000112.1, read on the forward strand.
GTTTATTGGGTGCCGAATTGAAGGCTGACATGAACGCCAAGAGATATAAAATTATAAAGATCTATGAGGGTGAGAACTGGAATGAGAGTACCCGATCTCCTCTTACCGAAAGTGGAATTAATGTAAATGAGGGCGATTATATAATTAGTATAAACGGTGAAGATGTGACTACCGATCAGAATCCTTATGAGTTACTCGAAAATATGGGTGATAGGCATATTGAGCTTACGGTTAATAATACACCATCGGAATCGGGTGCTGAAACTTATATGGTTAAGACTATTACCAATGAGCAGGAGCTGAGGTATATGGACTGGGTGAGAGAGCGCAGAAAATTGGTAGATAAACTATCGGATGGTAAGATTGGATATGTTCATGTTCCTAACACTGCTATTGAGGGTAACAGAGAGCTTTTTAAAGGTATGCTG
>CAZSBA010000113.1:0-5520 GCA_964605035.1 uncultured Proteiniphilum sp.
CTCACGACAACCAATCTTCATTGTTAACCTTAAATCTAATACCATGAAAAACACGATGCAAATATATAAGCTTTTTGCATACCAGCCAAACAATTTGATGTAAAAAGATAGTTATTTAAACATATTTAATTGTTTTAGTTGCTAAAGGTTGCGATTTAGCACTAACATTAGTATTTATTTGCACTTCAATCTCAATTCTTTTTAGTCATAAATCTTATTTGCAAAGAAATTCAGTAAGCCCCAGTTATACCTATACCACCTTCTGGTAGCCGTTTGTTTACCTCCAAACTGTAGTAGAAACCTCGTTCTGCCTGCATTCTTATCCAAGAACCCCACATCCATGTAGTCGAAAAACTCGAACCCATTATCTTCTGCCATCTGCATAGCAGAATATAGCGTAAAAATTGTAGGATAAACATACTTAAACCTCTTGCTTTTTCCCCAGTAATATAAGCAGTACACCGTTTTGTTATCTTCAAATCCCAAAACAGCACCTCCAATTATTTTATTCTGATAACGAGTCAGAACTATCTTCCCTTTCCCTTTTTGTATGTAGTAATGATAGAAATTCTCGAAATACTCATAAGGAGGAAACCTACGGGTTATCTTTTTATTGTTTGTGTCTTCTATAAGCTTGTAAATCTCAGGCAGATCTTTTTCCGAAGTTAGCTCCTCAATCTTCACCCCTTTCTTAATAGCTTTATTCACTTGGTTTCTTCTCGATGTTGATAGCTGGTCCCAAATCTTTCTTTTGCGTTGTAGCGAGTTTTTTACATTTATCCATTTAATAGAATAAAATCTGTTTTCCCTAAATCCTTTATATCCAAAAATACTACTGCAAAGCCTGTCGTAACGCACCAAAAAGACTCTGTTTTTCACCTCATCAACAAGTCGCGAAATAAGAACATTAAACAGCTCAATTTTCGAGACAGTATCGTCAAAAAACGAGGGCTGCTGCGATATAAAACATCTTTTAAATAGCGATCCGCGAAGATATCTGTTGCGTCTCACAATTATTGCGAACATTGCAGCCACAGGCCTATCATCATTAAATGCAACCAGCATAAACGGTTTATAGGTAGGTGTATTGCTATACCAATCGAATGAAGAAGAATAATGAAAGAAGTTAACATCCTCAATCACAGGCAAATCTTCTTTATTGTAATATATATTTACACTATAATTCATAACTTATAAATCACAACATTTAACATGACAAACAAATATACTAAAAATAATTAAACGATAATAGTATCACATGTTCTAAAAGGTTTATGGATGCAAATCAGCTTATTTTTTTGTAATTTTGAAGTTCAATTGGAAGACAAAATAAAAGAAGTAAAAATATGAACAAAAAGATTTTAGTGACTGGCGGAACCGGTTATATCGGGTCGCATACAGTTGTTGAGTTGCAACAGGCAGGTTATGAGGTTGTTATAATCGATAATCTATCAAATTCTAACGAAGGTGTTTTAGACGGAATTGTTAATATAACCGGCAAGCGTCCCATCTTCTACAATATCGATTGTACAGATATGGATTCACTTAAAACACTCTTTAGTGAACACGCCTTCGACGGTATAATACATTTCGCTGCAAGCAAGGCAGTGGGAGAGTCGGTACAAAAGCCCCTAATGTACTATCGTAACAATCTGGTGTCACTCATCAACCTTCTCGAGTTAATGCCCGAGAAAAACGTAAAAGGCATTGTCTTTTCATCGTCGTGCACAGTTTATGGCGAGCCCGATAGTAATCCAATTGACGAAAATGCACCAATTAAACCAGCTGCCTCTCCATACGGAAACAGCAAACAGATCAACGAAGAGATAATTAAAGACTTCATCCACTCGGGTGCAAATGTTAAAAGCATCATCCTGCGATATTTCAACCCCATCGGTGCACATCCATCGGCCGAAATTGGAGAACTGCCTCTTGGAGTTCCACAAAACCTGGTGCCATATATCACTCAAACAGGAATCGGCATCAGAGAGCAGCTGAGTGTGTTTGGCGACGACTATAATACTCCTGATGGCTCATGTATACGCGATTTCATTAACGTTGTAGACCTTGCAAAAGCTCACGTTGTTGCAATCGAAAGAATGTTAGAGGATAAATCAGACGATAAAGTAGAGATATTTAACCTTGGCACAGGAAATGGTGTATCTGTACTCGAATTGATAAATCTTTTCGAAAAGGTTTCAGGCACATCTCTCAACTATAAAATTGTAGATCGTCGCGAAGGTGATATTGAAAAGATTTGGGCTCAGCCCGATAAGGCCAACAACGTACTTGGATGGAAAGCAGAAAAAAGTATCGAAGATACAATGTCATCTGCCTGGAAATGGCAACTTCGTTTGCGCGAAAAAGGTGTTATGTAAAGCAATCTGTTAAGTAAAACAGGCTGTCAAGTGAAAAAAGATTATATAAAATACAATCTTAAACAAAATATAATCTAATAAATGAGTGAGGGCGGTTTCTATCTTTAGAAGTAATATTCAATAATCAAATAGAAATCCTCTTCACCATTTTCACAATCTTTTATCTCAACCTTATTTTCACGTGCAAGCCATCCAATGGCACTATAGACTTCCTTTTCAGATAAACCTGTTTTTTTGCTTATCTGTTTAGCAGTCCGCCCCTGATTATCGCTCAAGAGGTTCCATACAATACCAGCATTTGTTCCAATAGATTTTTTATTCATATTAAATGTGTTTTATATTCTCCAACGGCATATATGAATGTAGTTGTATAAATAAAACGCATCAATTAACATTTTGTTCTATCAGTACAGCAAAAAGTCTAAAACGACGAGAATATCGTAAGGTATAGATATATAGCAGGTATAGCAACCAAAAGGCTATCAATTCTGTCTAGAATACCCCCATGGCCTGGTATTAGGTTGCCAGAGTCTTTAACAGAACTGGTTCGTTTAATAAGCGACTCAAACAGATCGCCCAAAGTGCCAAAAAGAGCAATTACAGCAGCAAAACCAATCCAGAATACAGTCGAATACTCCGTATAAATAGCAGCAAAAATCAGAGAAGCCACTAATGTAAAAAATATACCTGCAATAAAGCCTTCAACCGATTTCTTAGGAGATATATGTACAATAAGCTTTCTCTTTCCAAGCAGCGATCCAAAAAAGTAAGCAGCAGTGTCGTTCACCCATATAAACACAAAAATAGCCAGCACCGGTACATAATGATACCCCATACCTGTTGATTCACCCGGAAAGTAATACGACATAAACATAAGCAAGCTCATCGGCATTGTAATATACATCTGCCCAAAGCCCGAGTATATTATGCCATGCATTATATCCGGCCTTTTAATAAATATTGCCGATGAAATTAAAATCAGCAGATAAAGAAGTACAGAGATGGGCAATGCAGCAAAAGATATCTCCTCCAGATATAAAAATACAGAGAAAAATATCACAACTCCCATTATGATGTTAAAGATCTTGCTGATAGCGTGCTCAGTATCCTTCTCCATCATTCTATAGAACTCAAAAAGGCTAATACCTAATATCGTCCCAAATATTACTACAAATGAAAACCTGCCTCCCAGTACACCCAGCAAGACAAACAGAATAAATAAAGTGCCAGCAGCTGCGCGCGTGGCTATATCTTTTAACTTCAAACCCAATTATTTTTGGCTGTCTTCAGTATCTTTCTGATTTTCAGTAGTTACGTCTTCAGCTGTTTCTTCTGTAGTCTCCTCTGACTCAAGATCAATATTATTCTCAATCAGAATATTATACCACGAAATTATTTTTTTAACGTCCGAAGTATAAACACTCTCTTTGTTGTAGTTAGGTAGCACCTCCTCAAGATATTTGAAAAACTCCTTACCCGACGATTTAGAACTAAGCGCAACCTTATTGCCGTTCTCTTTCTCTTTTATCGATTTCAGTACATCCCTAAGTGGAGTATCTCCTTCGTTGGTATAAATAGATACATCGCTCAAGGCAACAATCTTTTCGTGCATGTATACTGGGATACGTTTTCCATCAGTAAGAGACTCAACAACATTCATATTCTTGTTTGTAGAAATTAATTTATACAAACCCGGGCGACCGGTAACAGATAATATTTTGGTTAGCATATTCTATTTAGTTATTTATATATCATAAATTATAAACCAGTGCAAAAGTAATCAGACTATGCATTATTCGCAACTTTTAAAGAATAATCTATTCTAATTTATATTATATATTTTCTGCGATGTAATAATAATTAACTACATTCGTATTCATTATATAGCTAAAGACAACGATTATGTTTAACAAAATTGCAATGATAAGTATAGCCACAGCACTATTGTTATCTTGTACCGGAAACAACTCAAGCAAGGGCAATAACGAAAATAGCGATAGCAAAAACAGCAAAACCAAAAGAGCCGAACTAGCAGAAGTAGAGTATGGCGAAATGCTGCTGCTCATCGGCACATACACATCCAACGAAGGGAGCAAGGGTGTTTACGTTCACCGTTTCAATGCCGAGACAGGCAGTTCCGACTCAGTAAGTATGGTAGAAGCAGATAATCCTTCATACCTTGCACTTAGTCCCAGACACGACTATGTTTATGCCGTAAGTGAAGGCCAAAATAGCGGTGTCTACTCCTTTTCACTAGATAAAAGCAGTGGTACCCTAACACCTATAAACTTCCAGTCCACATTAAGCGAAAGCCCTTGTTATATTACCATCGACCAATCAGGCAAAAACATACATACGGCAAACTACGGAGGAGGAAGTATTACCTCGTTTCAGGTTAATCATGACGGCAGCCTTACACCTGCAAGATCAGTGCTATCGTTCGAAGGATCGGGTCCCGATTCAACACGGCAAGAGAGCCCACACCTCCATAGCGTAATGTTTACATACAAACAAGATTACCTGTTTGCAGCAGACCTTGGAAGCGATAAGTTATACCGCTTAAGCACCTCAAATTCGCCATTTGAAGGGCAGCCTAATATCGATGAGAGAAGTCTAAAAGAATTTGACATGCCCCCCGGAACCGGTCCCCGACACTTTGCATTTCACCCACACGGCGATAAATATCTCTATGTATTAGGCGAACTATCCGGCGAAGTACTGGTTTACGATTACGAAAAAGGAGAAATCAGCCACAAGCAAACAGTAGTTGCCGATAGCGTAGGCGCACGAGGCAGTGCCGATATACATGTTAGTCCCGATGGCCAGTACCTCTACGCCTCAAACAGATTACAAGCCGACGGCATAGCCATATTCTCAATCAACCCCGATGATGGTACACTATCAAAAGTAGGCTATCAGCCCACAGTCCGTCATCCACGCAATTTTGTGATCACACCAAATGGCAAGTATCTCCTTGTGGCTGGTCGCGATGACAATAAAATTCAGGTATTCCAAATTAACAACCAAACAGGCATGCTCACCAACATCAATAAAGATATACATATAAGCAAACCGGTCTGTTTGAAGTTAGCGGCAATTACTAATTATGGACTATCGGAGATTGATATCTATGAATAGAGAA
>CAZSBA010000114.1:0-5514 GCA_964605035.1 uncultured Proteiniphilum sp.
AAACCAACGGAATAAGACTGGCGTTGCACTGAAATAAATCCACCTGCAACATTATAAACATTGTTTACCCCCATACTCTTGAGCATGCGCAAAGCTTGATGACCCTTCTTGCCTGTTTCGTCATAAACTAAAATGCAAGAATCTTTAGGAATAGCCTTAAGGTCTTTATGTAACATTTCGAGAGGTACATTGTAAGCACCGCTAATATTTCCTTTTTCAAACGAAAACATGTCGCGAACATCAATCACAATGGGGTTGTTATCCTTAACCCATTCGTCCAGCTCACCAGCAGTAATAGAGGGACTGAATCCGCTTTGTTTATTCTCAGCAGTATAAGCAGCCATGTTAATTGCATCATTTGCAGTACCCAGTGGAGGTGAATATGCAAAATCAACATCTGCTAAATCATGAATTGTAAGATTCCCTGCTATGGCAGATACAATCACATCTAAACGACGGTCGGCACCCTTATATCCAGCAGTTTGACCTCCCAGCAAAACACCAGTTTCAGTATTGTAAACCAGCATAACTGATACATTTTCTGCCCCTGGATAATAAGCAGTGTGATGCTCTTTGTGTATCACCACAGCATCTGCAGGAATGCCAAGTGCACGAGCTTGCTTTAGTGAAAGACCCGTTATTCCTGCAACGGCTTCAAAAACTCGTAATACAGATGTTCCCATAGCACCTTTGTAAGCATGCTTGCCACCCAACATATTCTCGGCAGCAATCCTTCCCTGACGATTGGCAGGTCCTGCAAGCGGAATTCTTACCTTCTTGCCCGACACTCGATTTTCAACTTCTACCATATCTCCTGCAGCATAAATGTGTTCATCAGAAGTCTGCAAATATTCATTCACCAACAAACCACCCGATTCGCCAATTTCAAGACCAGCCTCTTTTGCAAGTTGCAAAGTAGGGCGAACTCCAATTGACATCAGTACCATATCGGCATTGATAATAGTACCATCGTTAAGTTTTACAGATTTTGATGAAATACCTGTCACACTTTTTCCAGTTTGAATATTTACTCCATACGAAAGCATTTCTTGCTCAATATATCCAGCAGTTTCTGCATCCATAACAGACATAACGTGCGGCATCATTTCAATTAGATGTACATTCAGCCCTCGTTTTACTAACGCTTCCACCATCTCGAGTCCAATAAACCCACCGCCAATTACTACTGCATTCTTGGGAGATCTCTCTTCAATATGTCTATGTATATTATCCATATCGTTAAGCGTCCACAAAGTATAAACGTGGTCCAGATTTGCACCTTCAATATTAGGCTTAACTGGACGGCCTCCTTGAGCCAACAACAATTTATCGTATTTGTGATGAGTGATTTCACCGGTTCTAACATTCAAAGTAGTAACAGTTTTATTTTCTCTGTTAATGTTGGTTACACGAGTATTCACACGTACATCAACGTTATATTGTTGGTTAAAACTTTCGGGGCTTTGTAGAATTAATTTCGAGCGACTTTTAATGTCACCACCTATATAATACGGGAGTCCACAATTGGCAAAAGAAATGTCTGGACCTGCTTCAAATATAGTGATACTTGCATCTGACGAAAGACGACGTGCTTTTGCTGCAGCAGTTGCTCCCGCTGCTACACCGCCTACAATAATAATTTTTTCCATTTATATATTTATTTTGTTTTTATGATTCTCTGAAAATTGAATGCAAATTTACAAAGAAACATGAACATATATTCATATGTTGTATAAAATTAATTCATGAGGCATCGACTTAGGTTATGAAAGTTATAAAGTACTAGATTGCATAAACACTTCTTAAACAACTGGCTATTGAGGCTCATGAGGAACTTTCACCCATTAGTTAATGTATATGCTGGACGAAAAAAAAGTGGGTTGTATTTTCAATCAACATTATTTTAATTACTATTTTTCCACCTCTAAAAATAACAAATTCAAGTCATCTATTATTCCATTAATCATATCAATTGAAGCTTTTGTTATTTTATCAGAGCTTTTTCGAACAAAAATGGATCGGTACCTTTTATCAATCATTATGTCCTTTGCAGTAAATTTTGTAATCCTCAAGTCTCTATTAAGTCGTTCTTCCTCTTCAAACGAGGTCTTCGCCATGTAAATAATATTATCAATAGTCATGTTACTTACCCCATCTTCAAATGAGAATTTAATGTCATATTTAATATAAACACCAAAAGAATATAATGCGCTAGTCGAAATCTCTAAGTAATCAACTATATTACAACTTATTGTATCTTGGTTTACTAAATAAAACTCTCCTCTATAAGGTTGTAGTTTATGGTTTAAATAAAAATAAACATACCTCGATAGTTGGGCCTTGCTAAGCTCTTTTTCAAAATCAACCGAAAATACTACCTTATCATCAACTAATGGAATTGAGTGCTCAGTAAAACTATATTTCTGTGCGTTTACTATTGTAGAAGACAGTATTATTAATGAAATTAAAAGTACTTTATATATATATTTCATAATATTTTGGTATTATAAAAACCATTAAATCAATATAAAGGTACAATTTTATCAGTTAAAAATGCAAGACAAGCTATTTTTTAAGAAACTCGGTCTTTAAAAATATCGACTGTCCATCCACCTTTGCCTGTACGTGTGTTGGATCATCTACAGACAACCTAATACCACGAGCACGTGTACCTCTTTTTACAACCATCGACGAACCCTTCACTTTCAGATCCTTAATAACAGTTACATCATCACCATCAAATAGTTCATTGCCATTGCTATCAATCACCTTATCTAAACTTTCTGAAGAATCCACATCTTCTTGGGTCCATTCATGAAAACACTCTGTACAATGAAAGAGTGAACCATCAAAATATGTTACTGCACTTTGGCATTTAATGCAATTTGGAGTTTGCGACATTTTATTCTTGTTTTTATTAATAATACAAAGATAATGCTCTAATCTCGTTTATCAAAAATTTTTAAACAAACGGCAATTTATAAACTTATGTAAAATAAATAACCTATATTTGCTCTTAATAGTTCATTACTACTAATCTAAAACAATTATGATTACAAATAAATCAAACATCCACAACAATTTAACCCCTGCAAGTACTTTCTTCCTAATTATACTAATATTCACATTATTTACATCCTGTTCAGCACAAGAAGATGAAGATATATTACCCTCAGAAGCAATAATTGAGAACTTTTCATTTCAACCTGAATACAACAGCGGTTTAGATGAAGAAATAACCGCAAAAATAAGAGGCACAGAGATAAATATAACAGTACCCTATAAAGTATCGCTTGAAGAACTCATAGCAACATTTACATTTTATGGTGCTAAACTTGAGATTAGCAATATAGAACAAATAAGCAACGTTACGAAAAACAATTTTACCGAAACCCTAATTTATCGCGTAACAGCAGAAAATGGTGAGGTGAAAGAATATACTGTAACTGTTACAAAAAATCCTCCAAGAATACCCAGACTTTATATCAATACAGAGGGAAACTTTGAGTTTAAAGATCAAGATAAAGAGAATTACATAAACTCAACCATACGTATTGAAGACTTGGATAATTATTACACAACAGAAACTGAATTTATCTCAGAGGGTGAAATAAAGGGTCGTGGTAACTCCACATGGTGGGGAGTCCCAAAAAAACCCTATAGAATCAAGCTCAATGACAAAAACAGACTCCTTGGTATGAGTAATGACAAAAACTGGGCACTCCTTGCTAATTATTTTGATAAAACGTTGTTAAGAAACTTAGCTGCATTCGAAATATCACGTATAGCTGAAATGAGATGGACACCAAAATCTATAAGTGTAGATTACTATATGAATGGAACATATCGTGGTGTATACACACTTACAGAGCATGTTAGGGTTTCTGATGAAAGGCTCGATTTCGATCTTGTCTCACCTGATGACAATTCGGGTGAAGCCGTCACAGGTGATTATCTTTTAGAGTTAGATTTTCATTACGACGAACCTTACAAATTCAAAACAGATATGAGACAACTTCCAATAATGTTTAAAGATCCTGATGAGCCTACAGGGAGTCAGTTTAACTATGTTAGAGATTTTTTCAATACTGCCGAATCGGTACTATATTCAGACAACTTTACAGATCCTATCGATGGTTATAGAAAATATATTGATGTAGAGTCTTTTATAAACTATTACATAGTTCATGAGATCTCGAAGAATGTAGATGGGAACTTTCGTGGCAGTTGTCATATGGCACTTCGTAAAAATGGAAAAATAGAGTTACCAATGGTATGGGACTTTGATATTGCTTTTGGAAATGCCGACCACATTACATGGGAACAAGGGGCTTCATCTACAGAGTGGGATGGATGGTATATCAAAACACAATCACCTTGGTTCGATCAATTATTTAAAGACCCCGCCTTTGTTGCTGAATTAAAAGATAGATGGAACGAGCTTAAACCAGAGCTAGATGAAGTGCCCAACTTCATAAGATCGCATGCAAAAGATTTAAATGAAGCACAAGCCCGAAATTTTAGTCCCAAACCTCAAGGAGCCGGCTGGAGCATCACTGAAAAGTTGTGGAATACAAATAACATTAGAGGTTCATACCAAAATGAACTAAACTATTTAACATATTTCGTAGAGAAACGCATTCAGTGGCTAGATTTGAATATTAATAATTTAAAAGATTAACCTCACCTTAAATACTCATTATCTATACCCAACAAGATCAATCTTTTTTGTTAAGGCTTTTATAAATTTGCCAGTCGACATACTAATATCTTTTTTTTAGGTGTTGTAGCTACTCCTAAATATGACAAAGTGCATTATTCGTTAATGAACGAGTTTTACTTTGCTCTATTATAAAAGAGCAAGGTAAGAGCAAAGTAAGGCTAATGTAAGATAAAGGTAAGAAAAAAGTCAAATCAAATTAAGTGCAAGACAAAAATCAGGACGATACAGACGATGCACATTAAAATCATAGAAAACATATATATTTTGTGATTAAAATAACTAATATTGTAAACATATTTATTAGTTATGGAAGAGTTTTGGGAAAAGAGTTTTAGAAATAATAAAGTAATGTGGGGCTGGGAGCCTACTGTTTCTGCAAATAGGGCTTTAGAATTATTCAAGAAAAAGGGGTTTAAGACTATATTAATTCCAGGATTTGGATACGGAAGGAACGCAAAATTATTTGCAGATAACGGTTTTGAAGTCACTGGTGAAGAAACAAAAAGAGATTCACTTGCCATGCCTTATGGTGTGACTCTATATTTCTATGATAAAGATACTATTATGAGAGACTTTGAAGCTTATGGCTTGATAGATGCTAGTTTGATGGATGAGCCTAAAGCAAATGAAGATGATAAACCTTCAAGAGGTTTTTGGTATATAGTGTGTAAAAAAGATGAGTGATTTAATATTGGTCTAAATACATTAAAAAAAAATGTTATAGTCTATTTTATAGTTACGAGATAATTACCACATTTTTATGTGTAACAGGATAGTTCATATTTTGAATT
>CAZSBA010000115.1:0-5485 GCA_964605035.1 uncultured Proteiniphilum sp.
TTTCATAATGTACTTTTTTATAATTTGTTGTTATTAATACTTTTACTAACTTAGTATCAACAAAAGTACTTAACAGGAATCACTTAAATTGTCACCCTGGTGACAACTCAAAATATTGTTTATGGAAAATTATTTAAATGAGGATGGTCATTCTCATGATCATCTTTCACACCTTCTTAGTGAACATAATATCAATATAAACTTTCATGAGAGTGAAAATGAACATATACATTCTCATGAACAGGTAAGTTATTGCCCTCTTTTCAAAGGATTAAGTCAAGCAGAACATGATCAGTTTCTAGATAGAAATGTTAAAGAGGTTCTAACTTATAAAAAGGGTGACACTATAGTAATGCAGGGTGATCCTATAAATTATGTGATGCTGCTTGTTCATGGTAGTATAAGAACAGAAATGATTACAAAGGAGGGGAACCTGCTTGAAATTGATACTCTTGAAGCAGTTTTACCACTTGCTCCGTCCTTTATTTACGGTATCGAAAAAAAATATCCGGTAGATGTTATTGCTGTGGAACCATGTATATTCTTAAAGATATCCAAATCTGCGTGGTTAGATGAAATGGCTAACAACAAACAGCTACTTACTAATTTTCTATCTCTTAATGCTGATTTGACTCTTTTCTTAACAAATAAACTTCAGATGATATCTCTTAAAAGTCTTAGAAAAAAATTAGCAACATTTTTTATTGAAAAGACAACATTTGAAAAAAACAGCTTCATTCTTAAAAGATCAAGAAGCCAATTAGCTGATTTTTTTGGTGTACAGAGACAATCTCTTGCCAGATCACTAAAAGAAATGGAAGATGATGGAATTATTGAATTGGAAGGACGAAAAGTGACAATTCTTGATAGAGGTAAGCTTATTAGGGAATAACTTTCATTATGTTTTTAAATAGCCACTTTATTATCCGCAATTTGCCATTTTTTTGTACTTTTGTAAAACATACATTTTCACGAAATTGTATCCTTTCCTCGATGCTGGAAAACAAAAAAATTATATATAATAATGAACTTAATCAATAAAATGGTTCAAAGGGCAAAAGCTGACAAACAGAGAATTGTGCTGCCCGAAGGAACAGATGAAAGAACTCTAAGAGCTGCAGACAAAATTCTTAGTGATGAGGTGTCAAAAATTATTTTACTTGGGAATCCACTGGAAATAGAAGAGAAGGCACAACAAATGGGTCTTACTAATATCGGTAAAGCTTATATTATAGATCCAAAGGAGCATATAAAGAAAAGGGAATATATAGAACTTCTTGTAGAGCTTCGGAAAAACAAAGGTATGACACCTGAGAAAGCTTCTAAATTGGTAGAAGATCCTCTTTACTTGTCATGTTTAATGATAAAAAATGGCGACGCAGATGGTGAGATAGCAGGTGCTCAAAACACAACAGGTGATGTGTTACGCCCTGCATTACAGATTATAAAGACTCTTCCTGGTGTAAAAGTTGTTTCAGGAGCTTTTATTATGTATACTCAAACACCACAGTATGGAGAAGATGGCGTTTTGTTGTTTGCCGACTGTGCAGTAATGCCCAATCCTAATGCTAAAGAACTGGCATCCATTGCAGTATCTTCTGCCAAAACAATGCAGAGCCTGGTAGGTGTAGAGCCAAAAGTTGCTATGCTGAGCTTCTCAACGAAGGGCAGTGCTGAGCATGAAATGGTAGATAAAGTAAGAGAAGCTACAGCAATTGCAAAAGAGATAAGTCCGCAGTTAATGATAGATGGAGAGCTGCAAGCTGATGCTGCTATTGTGCCTGAGGTAGGTAAATCCAAAGCACCTGATAGCGCAATTGCTGGTAAAGCCAATGTTTTGGTTTTCCCAACTCTTGAATCGGGAAATATTGGCTACAAATTAGTTCAACGTCTTGGAAATGCACAAGCAATAGGACCTGTGCTCCAGGGAATGGCAGCACCAGTAAATGATTTATCGCGAGGATGCTCAGTTGAAGATATTTACAACATGGTTGTTATCACAGCAAACCAAGCAATAGGACTAAAAAACTGACTTAAAGAAACTAAGATCATATGAGTGAAATGATTATTGAGCCAATTGAAAGATATGGATTGAACATATCGGCTGAGAATAAAAACAAACCTCTCTTTTCAAAAATTGGTGTTGTAGGTGCCGGAAAAGAGGGTAGAAATATTATCAATATGGCTGCTTCTGCAGGAATGGAGGTAATATTTTTGGAAGAAAGCCCAGAGAGAATTGAATTTGTTACTGGTGAACTTGAAAAGGTGATGAATAATAAAATCAGTAGCTGGGGTTTAACTCAAACTGAGAAAAGGATTATCATGAATCGCATAACTCCAATCTTAGAGTATGAAGATTTTACCGGTTGCGACATGGTTATTGAATGTACAAGGTATTCAGAAGGTGGTAGAAGAAGCACCCCATTAAGAAAAAACATATTCAAAAAGCTTGAAGAAATTCTTGAGCCTGATGCAATTATTGCAACAAACGGATCCGTTGTAATTATAAGTGAATTAGCAGCAGAACTTATTCATAAAGAAAGATGTGTAAGTCTGTATTTTCCTGTATCTCACCCTGACGCTCGCATTCTTGAGATAGTGAGCGGTATGTATACCTCAGAGGAGGTATACAGAAAGATGGAAGTGTTTGCAAAATTAATTAACTATAAACCTCATAAAATAAACGAAAGCAATGGCAACGTTAGTATGAGAATTATGGTAAACATGCTGAATGAAGCATGTCAAATGCTTCTGGAGAGAGTTTGCTCCTTTGAAGATCTTGAAGAAACTTTCACTATAATTTATGGACAGCGATTTGGTGTTTTCAGAATGGCTGACATTATAGGTATTGAAAGACTTGTAACTCTTATGGAAGCTATGTTTAATGAGTTTGGGGAAAAACACTACAAGCCAAATCCGCTGTTATGGAAACTCTATCGTTCAAATCAGATAGGTGTAAGAACAAGAAAGGGATTTTATATATATGATGAAACCGGAAACCCGATTTCAGTAAATAAAGCGGTTATAAATTAGTAGTTAGGAAAATTGAAAAAAAACTGAAATGAAGATACTGGTTTTAAATTGTGGTAGCTCATCTATAAAATATAAGCTTTTCGAAATGAAAAGCAAAACAGTAGTAGCACAGGGTGGGATTGAAAAGATAGGAATGAAAGGTTCATTCCTAAAATTAACTCTTCCGGATGGACAAAAGGTAATGCTTGAGGGTGAAATTCTTGAACATAGAGCAGGGATTGAATATATTCTAGGTGTTTTGTTAAGTGAAAAATATGGATGTCTGAAGTCTTTGGAAGAGATTAAAGCTGTTGGACATAGAGTTGTTCACGGTGGTGAAAAATTCAATTCAAGTGTGTTAATAACAAGTGAGGTTATTGACATGCTAAATGAATGTATTGAATTAGCCCCACTTCATAATCCTCCAAATTTAAAAGGTATTTATGCTATACAAGAGCTTATGCCCGAAACTCCACAGGTAGGTGTTTTTGATACAGCATTCCATCAGACTATGCCTGATTTTGCATACATGTATGGGCTACCCTACTCTTTATATGAAAAATATGGGATACGTCGCTATGGTTTTCATGGCACTAGTCACCGATTCGTTTCAATACGTGCCTGCGAATTTTTAGATATTCCATATAAAGAACAAAGGATAATTACAGCACACATCGGCAATGGAGGGTCGATTACAGCAATTAAGAATGGTGAATCTATTGACACAAGTATGGGAATGACTCCTGTAGAGGGCCTTATAATGGGTACTCGCTCTGGTGATGTTGACCCTGGTGTTATTTCATACATAATGGAAAAAGAGAACATGGGCACTAAAGGTATCTCCACTCTATTAAATAAGTTCTCGGGCATGCTTGGAATTTCAGGTGTGTCTTCAGATATGCGTGAGATTGAAACTGCAATTAAGAATGGCGACGAACGAGCTATACTTGGTATGAATACATACTGCTATCGTATAAAAAAATATATCGGTTCATATGCCGCTGCTCTTAAAGGTGTAGATTTATTAGTTTTCACAGGAGGAGTAGGAGAAAACCAAACTACATTGCGTAGTGCTGTATGTGAAGGTATGGAGTTTATGGGAATTGAACTGGATGAGGAATTGAACAACTCAGCACATGGGGGTGAGATTGTTATCAGTAAACCTAGTTCGAAAGTAAAAGTAGTTATTATACCCACAGACGAAGAGCTGACTATTGCAAGAGATACAGTTGAAATATTATATCAGACTTCTTAAGCACATATACTATTATAAAAAACCCTGAGAATAATTTCTCAGGGTTTTTTATAATATATGTTTAACTAAAAGCTATTCAGCTACAACTTCAAAAGGTATGTCAACCGAAACTTCTTTATGAAGTCTTGCAACAGCAGTGTAGTTTCCAACTTCTTTAACCTGATCTTTGATAACTATAACTTTTCTGTCAATTTCAAAGCCTTTCTCTAAAAGAGCTTCAGCAATCTGGATATTTGTTACAGAACCAAAAATAGTACCTGTTGAGCTAGTCTTAGCACCAATGGTAATTGTAACACCTTCCATTTTTGAAGCTAAGGCTTCTGCATCTGATTTTATCTGAGCAATCTTATGAGCACGCTGTTTTTGATTTTCAGCAAGCACTTTTTTTGCAGACTCACTAGCAATTATAGCTTTTCCTTGAGGAATAAGAAAGTTACGTGCGTAACCTTTTCTTACATTCACTACATCATCCTTGTATCCAAGGTTCAGAATATCTTCTTTTAATATTACTTCCATTTCTATTCCTCCTTCTTATTTCATTAAATCGGTTACATATGGAAGTAAAGCTATATGACGAGCTCTCTTCACAGCTTGAGCAATACGACGTTGAAACTTCAACGATGTACCTGTAATTCTTCTAGGCAATATCTTTCCTTGTTCGTTAAGAAATTTCCTTAAGAATTCAGGATCTTTATAATCGATATACTTGATACCATTCTTTTTGAATCGGCAGTATTTTTTCTTCTTTACATCTACCGATAATGGTGTTAAATATCTAATTTCTGATTGTTTTGCCATTTCTTAATCCTCCTTTTCGTTAACGTTTACTTCTGCTTCTACTTTCTCAGTCTTTACGGCAGTTTCGCTTTTCTTGCCACTTTTCTTGTTTCTTCTTTTAAGAGCATATTCATGTGCAAACTTATCCTGTTTAACGGTTAAGAATCTCACAACTCGTTCGTCACGACGGAAGTTAAGCTCAAGATTTTCAATTACTGAAGGAGCTGCCTTAAATTCAAGAAATGTGTAGAATCCGGTAGATTTTTTGTCGATGCTATAAGCAAGCTTACGCAGACCCCAATCCTCTTCATTTACAATTTCAGCACCCTGATCTTTCAGGAGGTTTTTGAATTTTTCGACCGTCTCCTTCATCTGTACGTCAGACAAAACGGGAGTTAAAATGAAAACGGTTTCGTAATTATTCATACTTAATTAATTGTT
>CAZSBA010000116.1:0-5441 GCA_964605035.1 uncultured Proteiniphilum sp.
TATTCGCCGTTTCTACAAAGTTCTTTAACCCTTTCATCTGTCTTGGCTTTGCACTTGTTTCAGTCTCATTGTAAACACCTGAAATTAAGTATCTTTCTAAATCTCTTTTAACTTCTAACATTCTGTTCTGAATCTCTCTAGCTTTAAGGTCTGCGATACCCTCGCCGAAAACTTGTTGTGACGTTCTGCTTAGGTTTACCGCCTTAGCTATAATCTGCATTACATTTTTCTCTGTTCTTCTTTCTGTTGCCTGAAACTTTGATACATCAGAACCCTCAAGTGCTAGACCATCAGTTGTATCAAGGTTCTCTAACTGCCATTGAACAATCGTTGAGTGTGCTGGTTCTACACCTTTGTTTAGTAGCAATGATGAAAATATCGTATTCGTGTTATCTAACAACACCATCTCTTTTGCTAAATTGATTTGATTAATATCTGTTGATTTTATCATTTATACATTTCTCCTTATTGTTGACCTTTGCCAACTTTATATTTTTGTTTTGTTTTTTTTGTTTTTGCTTATCCAAATAGTTTATTTTTAATAGAATCCGTAACTGAATTAACCTTTTCTTCTTGAATACTCGTTTTCGGCTCATATCCAACCTTTTTCGACGTCTCTATTTCGTTTTTAAGAGCTTTTATATACTCGCCTAATGTCTTTATACCATCTGAATTTTCTACGCCTTTGAATAGGTCGTGTAGTTCCTCAGGAATCTTATGCTCAATTAACTCTGCTTTGATATTTTGCTCTTTTATCAATTGCTCTTGCTCTGCTAATTGTTTTTTCAGTTGCTCGATTTCTTTTTCATGCTCTGAAACGTCATCAACTTTTTCAGTTTCGATTGGTTCTGTTGGTTCTGTCTCCTGAACTTCATCAACTTTTACATCTTCTACATCTGTCGTTTTTTCCATACCCTTATCTCTCCTTAACTTTTTTTGTTTTGTTGCTTTCTTTCAGAATGTCCCATTCTTTAAAAAAATAGATACGTTACATAGCAAAGTTTTATACCAACTTTAACTTGAGGAGGCTACTGATAAAAAAATAGACGAAGAATCGAGGTGATTTGCTCACTTCCCATCTTTACAAATTTTATTTTGTAACTTAACTCTATTTTTTTTATATATTATCTCTGCTATGCTTTGTATCTGTCATGAAACTATGAAACTATAACAATGTTCGTTGTCGATTCTGTTGTTGTCCTACTGTGCTGATAAGTAAGATATAGAGAATTAGAAGAAAATTTATCAGCTTGAGGATACAACAAAATACATTAATCCTTGTTGTTGTAGGCTAGAAACTACAACACATATATAATAAGTGGCTTATGAGACCACCAATTACCAAATTATTATTCTTTTCCTTAACTTAAAAAGGAAAGTGGGCGGAATCTCACCGCCCGAAAAAGAAATTGAATTTAATACTATACTATACTCATTTCAATTCACATTGAAAAAAATATGGTTAATATTTGATTCTTGGACTCAGTTCAAAAGTCCAAATGTAAATTTATGAATAAAATCATAAACTTAGATTTAAACTTTTTTATATTGACCCCTATCACTAGATATATTACTTGTTGCCATTTGAGATAATATTGATATAAAGCAAGGTTTGAAAAAAAGTCGCTTATGGAATATTCAATTCCCCTACCATATATATCCCCTCAAATTGATTTTGAGATAATGTTGATATATAGCAAGGTTTGGAAAAATATCGAATGTCGTAATTGCACTTTTTCAACATTCCCCTACCACTAGATATATCACTTCTCGCCATTTAAGATAATATCGGTGATAACAAGGGTGTAGAAAAATCTTGCGTATTAACATTACGCTTTTTCATATTGACCCCTATCATAAGATATATCATTTCTCCCTTTTTGCTTAAACATAGATACCGACGAGAAAATAAGCCGTCCCCGTCGGTCTACATTCCGAATTTTAAAATCATTTCGACCTGATTTTATTTATATATTTTCTTTTATTTTCTAACTCTTTCTCTCTCCTACAATCTTTACAGTATTTACTGGTGCTACTTGTTGCCTTAACTAATGTTCCGCACTCATTACAATTTATATATCTATCTTTCCCAATCAAATATTCATAAGTCAATCCCATGTTCTGAAAGTTTGTCATTTCATATATAACTTTATTACTTGGCTCAATGCTATTTATAAAGTCACAAACTATCAAAAACTTATCTCCACTTCCATAACTTATATATTTATCTTGGTAAAGGTTATACAATACATCTTCTAAAAACTTATATCTATAAGAAATATTAATTCTTCGTCTCAGGTCTGATATTCTGCCCTTATTGTCTGCTATGATATTTTTAAACTTTACATCTTCTACGTTTATATCTTTTTTCATAGCGTATAACTTTCTTTCAGCTTTCAGAACACATAACAATGTAAATAATGCTTTCTTAAATTCTTTTCATATTGGTTGGTTTTTTATGTATTCGATTTCTTTGTTGGTTATTTCTATCTTATCCAATTGATATAACTTTCTGTCTTGATTGTATTTTACAACTCTTTTTATCGTCTCCTGAACAAATCTGTCGGTTGCGTCTGGCTTGTAGTTTATTATTACATTTTCTAGTATGTCGATTACTTTATCTTCATCATAATTTTCTATTCGTAACTTTCTATATATTAAACCTAGTTCATAAGTTAAGTTATTTCTCTTTACATCACTTGTTTCTATTAAATAGTTTGAATAGTCTATTTCTTTAAATTTATCTCTGTATCTCAATTCAACATCTCCCTATCTCCCTAATCTTTTCTTCAACCTTGCCACCAATCCCAACTTTTCAACCTTTTCGAGATTTCTGCTTTGCTCGTTTAACAGTAATATCTGATTGTTTTCATTGAGTTTCAGCAATCTCTCTATTGTTTTATCTAAACTTCTTATTGTTTCCCTTTGTGTTTCTATCAATTTCGTTAATTCCTCAATCCTTGCTTTTAACAGCTCTATCTCTCTGATATGCTCATTGTTGCCCTCGTTATCATATGTTTTAGCGTTCCTTTCTTGTTCTTCCCTGACCTTTGCTTTATTCTGTTCCTCAACTTCTTTTTTTAGCTCCCTAAATCCCTTTTCTGATATTGCCATCTTTCCGTCTGTATCCTCAGTTATCCATTTCTTATATTTTTCCACCCTCAGAAATCTGTAATATACCCAATTTCTAGTTACTTGTAGTTTTTCCTGAATCTCTGCTACGTTGTAGTTTTTCATTTGTTCAGCCTACTTTCCTTATGTTTTTGTTGTCTCCGCTTAACTTATGTTCTGTTGCTTTTTCGTTTCTTCACTTATAGCTATGTTTTTTCGTTTGTTGTTTTTATTGTATCAGTTTTTAATAAATATCTTTTAATTATATTGAAAAACCCTTGACAATGAGAACTCAAAACTTACGCTATCATGAAAATTTAGGAAATTTGGCGTGGCTACCCCTTTGCTCAAAAAAAGAGTAAAAAGTTGTAACCACGCCAAAGAATTTTACGCCACCACTTAATTTGAGGTTTCTTTTAGCTTAATACTGTGTGCAAGTTTTTTCATTCCTTGCTATACATTTCTGTTCACTTCCTGAACAAGTCCATCTCTGCCCAAACTATAAATGTATATACCTATTTTCAGATATTGCCCCCGTACTGTTTTATGTTTTATATGGTCTTCTCGTACTCAGTCCACCATTTAGGCACGAGGAAACATAGTATTAATCTATTTCCTCGCCCGTTGTACTTTTTGCATTGGCTACAACTCACCCGTTAGATTTTTTGATATGGTAGAAATCACTAGCTTTTAAACTACCTTTCAGAACATTATCATTCTGAAATTTATTTAGTTGTAAATCTATATATTATATGAACAACAATTTAGCCATGTTATACTACCTATTAGCTATTTAAATGCCTATATGGACGTCTGAGAGCCTTGTTTTTCTAAATCTGTAACAGTTCAGAAATGTCTGTACCGCTTGGAACGTCAATTTTATCATTATCATTATCTTTAACTTCATACTTTGTTAATTTAATTTTTGCAATTATGATATTGTCTGAACCACATTTTAAACATTGCCAATCGCTAACATCATAATCATTTTTAGTATAGATTTGTTCAGAACAATCATTACAAGCTATTGTGTAGTTGATATCTTCTATACTTTTAACTTCCTCTGCTACGCTTAACCCTTTCAGGTCGTTTGATTTTTTCATAATAATATCCTCCTAAATTTTTGCAATAAAAAAAAAGACTTATAAATATCTATCAGTTATCTTGACCGCTGATAAACATTTATAAGCCTTTTTGACTTTTAGCACTTTTCTCTTTCCCTCTTGCTTTATTTTTAGTTTTCATTTATAATTGACTTATAAATGAATATTAATTTGAGGTTTGAAACCTGTTTCGTGTCTGATGAACACTTTACAGTTAGTACTCGTTTACTTGTTATCGGGCGTTGATAACTTGTGAACCCTGAGAGGTCTGGTAAACCTTTTAGGATTTTAATATTCTATTACTTACTATTATACAGAAATCCGAAATGAAAGTCAAATGCTGACAATTCACTTCGGATTTTCTTTTTTTCCTTTATCCATTGCATTATCGACACTTCAACATAACGCAATACAAAATAACAAACGTGCATTCTGCAATGTGTTCAGCCTAATTATAAATTTTTTATAAATTTTCTAAACTTTTTATAAACAGATTTAATTATCCCCATCTGCCGACCAACTCAATATCCAATCCTGAACTTATATCTGTACCCGTTAAAGTAACTATCAACTTAGCTTTAACACCCGCCAAATCAACATTTTTCAGCTTAAAGCTAGTATCTGTTTTCTCTGTAATTTGTACTTGCTCAGTAATATCTGTACCATCATCTTTGATTATCTTAATGATATAATCTTTTACATCTCCCACAATGGTAACCTCATACGTCAATGTCTGATTTTGTCTGATTTTGAAATATCCATCAACTGAGATTGATTGATTACTTGGTTCAGGTTCAGGTTCATCAGGTACTACGGGTTCAATTGGCGGTGTTTCAGGCTCATCGGGTGTTATAACATCATTGTTCAGTTTAACCTCGTTATACGCTAATCTGTTCGCCTTATCGTCCTTTTCCTCGTTGATAAGGTCTCTTTTACAGTACAACACGATAAAATCTTTAATCGTATAGGAAACTGTATCAACCTTATACAACAGTTCATTAACAAAAAACCTTATGTCTCTCATGTCTTGGTGAGTATCCTTTACAACTATCCTTATCTTAGATTCATCAGTCGTAAAACTTCCCAAATCAGAACTATTGATAGTAAAAAAGTTTTCTGAGGTCATTGCGTGATATTCTCTGACTTCGCCACCATGATATTTTACCTTAAAGTTGATATCTGTTTTCTCGATTGTGGCTCTGTAATAACTGTTGAAGCGGTGATTCG
>CAZSBA010000117.1:0-5329 GCA_964605035.1 uncultured Proteiniphilum sp.
GCATTATTCTGTCCCATCCTTACCAAAGCCTCTGCTTTCATAAGATAAACATCTGATCTAGTTACATAATAACTTGAATCAATAATAGCCCTCTACTAACTCCCTACTAACTCCCTACCAACTCCTTTATCTCCTCAATAAAATATAAGGTTAATAGGGAGTTGACAAGAACCAAGTATTGAATTAGTACAAACAAAACAGGAATAGAAAAAAAAGAAGGAATGTAGAATAAGGGGATAATTTAAGGCATAAAAAAAGCGATGTTTCAAATTTATGAATACATCGCTTTGTTAATTTTATTATTATCCTATCTTATTGAAAAGCACTCTTTATCTTTTCGGCAATCTCAACAAACTCATCGTTGATAAGTTTTATTTTGGGATTTGTCAGATTCAGATCACCCTCACGCTGTATAGGCACAAGATGAATGTGAGCATGAGGCACTTCAAGCCCAATAACCATCACCCCCACCCTCTTGCAAGATATTGCTTTCTCTATAGCCTTAGCAACCCTCTTAGAGAATTTAACCATCTCTCCAAGCATATCATCATCAAGATCAAAAATATAATCTGTTTCTTGTTTAGGCACCACCAAAGTGTGTCCTTTAGCCATAGGGTTTATATCGAGGAAAGCATAAAACTTATCATCCTCTGCAATCTTGTAAGATGGAATATCGCCGGAAATTATTTTACTAAAGATTGTTGCCATAGATAAAATATTAATACATTTAGATAGAAATATCCATTATTTCAAATGTCATAGTTCCGGAGGGAACTTCAATTTCGGCTATGTCGCCCACTTTTTTACCAAGCAGGCCAAGAGCAATAGGCGTATTCACTGATATCTTGCCACTTCTTAAATCTGCTTCGCTTTCAGAGACTAGCGTATAGGTCATCTCCTTTTTAGTTTTCAGATTTTTGAGGGTGACTTTATTCATAATTCTCACCTCATCGGTGCCAATTGTGCTTTCATCAATTAAGCGGGCTGAGGCTAAAAGAGTTTTTAATTGTGCTATTTTTGCTTCAAGCATACCTTGCGCTTCTTTGGCAGCATCATATTCAGCATTCTCAGACAGATCTCCCTTGTCTCGAGCCTCTGCAATCTGGCGCGATATCTCGGGCCTCTGCACAGATTCCAATTCTCTAATATCTTCTTGCAACTTCCGAAGGCCCTCTTCGGTCATGTAAGTAACTGTCATATCTCTATTTTTTAACAAAGTTGTAAATCATATATAGAAAGAAGAATTCCGACCTAAAAATAGAAAGTCGGAACTCTTTTTTTTCATGATTAGTAAAGCAAAGATAAATAATTAATTCATATAAAAAAAATATTGTCAATTTGTTTTATAACACTTTGTTCAGTTCTTCAGACAGTTGCGATAAATTTTCGAGCCTTGATACTATATCTCCTTCGCGATCTATAATAAAGCTTGTTGGGATTTCTCTAACGTTATATCTCGATAATAATGATGAATTTACAGAAGCACCATCGCGCACTGTAATCCATGGAAGGTTAGCAGCCGATATTTTCCAGAAATGCTCGTCAGAATCTAATGAAACCTGATATACTTCCATCCCTTGTGACTTATACTTATTATATATGGTGTTAAGCTCAATATTATGAGCCGGAGAATATTCGGCATTATAAACTACAAAATCAAGAACTACAACTTTACCTTTAAGAGATGACAAAGCAACATTATTACCACCAACCTCAGGTAAAACAATATCTGGTAATCCAGAACCAGTTTCAACAGGAATATTCTCGAAGAATGCTTCCTCACGCTCCTGCTGACGTCTATAATTTAGAGCATTTACAGTGAAGTCGTAAAGATGTTTCGTTCTTTTTGTATCAGGAAAATAACGGTTCCACGATGTAGCCACAGCACCAAACATTGCGTAATCTTTTTTATTATATGGATCAAAAATAAGATAATCGTTAATCTTTTGAAAAACGGCGTAATACGCTGCTGCACTTGATGGATTTGATAAAATAAGATTTGATATCTCAATTTTATATTCAGCAAGTAGGCTGTCGAGATCATTTATAAAACCTACATCATCAAGATTACCCTCGGCGTGGCTCTTCTCTAGATCATTTATACCCGTTGCAGCCTTTTTTGTGAGATTATCAACCAATCTCATCTGGCTGTTAGTATAAGAATCTTCCACAACGAATGTTTTATACAGATTTGATGCATCAGCCGTAATTTTCAGGGTTTCTGTTGAGTCTATTGCAAAAACAACTACCTGATTGCCGAGCCTCAATTGATAAAATTCGGGATTCTGAGGAGCTTGATGCTTGAATTTAAATATACCGTTATTTTTAAGAACCATAGAATCTATAAGTTCAAGCCCTCCAAGATCTCTGTGTTCTAGATAAAGTGTATCACCAGCTGCTGAATTTAATGTACCCTCAACTGTAAAATTATCACTACGCTGACAAGCTGCCAGAACACCGCTGATAATAACAGTAAATAATATGAATTTTTTAATTGCTTTTTTCACCACTTTGTATATTTGTTGATTGTGAAACTACATTGTTAATTATGATTACAAAATTACACATTAAATAGTATAAAACAGCGATGAGATTCAATATTTACATTGATGAGATGGAAAAACATACATAAAAACTGTCCTATTTACATTATTTTTATTATTTTTGCGTAAGTGTAATTTTTCAAAAAAAATATATAACCGTCATTATATCTACCATTTTTAATGAATATTGAAGATACAACTTACATCATACTTATTGTTATATTAACAATATTAGTCTCTATATTGCTAGTTGCATATTTAGATTTATCTAAAAATAACAAAACACTAAAAAGAGTAGAGCAAATAAGAAGTAATATATTCACAAAAATTACCCATGAATTTCGTACTCCCCTAACAACAATTTTAGGCTTGAGCCGTCAGTTGCGTGAGATGCAAGATATTTCGCCAAGTCGTGCCAGTTCTTTCTTGAACGCAATAGAACGACAAGGTAAAAGTTTATCATTATTAGTTAATCAGTTGTTAGATATCACCAATTTACAGGCTGAAGTTAATTCTGTTGAATGGAAAACCGGAAATATAGTAAACTTTGTAAATATGGTAACCGAGTCTTTTGCCATATTAGCAAGCGGTAAAGATATCGACCTTCAGTTTTTCAGCAAAGAAAAAGTTATTGAAACGGATTTTGTACCAGATTATGTTAATAAAATTCTAAACAACCTTATTGGAAATGCAATTAAATATAGCGAAGGAGGCACACATATTTATGTAATGACCGAAAGGCTTCAGAAAGACGATAGAAAATTCATAATAAAAGTAATTGACAACGGCATAGGAATAAATAATGATGATCTGCCTCACCTATTTGAACTTTTTTACCAAAGCAGTAAACATAAAGGCAAAAATGGAAATGGGATAGGTTTAACTATCACAAAGCAATTAGTAGAAATTATGGGTGGTATAATTGATGTGGAGAGCGAACCAGGAAAAGGCACAACATTTACTATAGAACTACCTATTCAATTAAACGAAAAAATACTTTACACACATTGGAAACCAGAAATCTCAAATATTCTCACTTTCACACCTTCAAACGACGATGAATCGAAAAACGAATTCTTCAAAGAGAAACAATTAGCAGATGATACACGAACTACAATTCTTCTTGTAGAAGACAATAAAGATATAGCAATTTATATCCGTTCTATATTTCCAAACAACCAATACAATATTATATACTGTAGCAACGGCAACGACGCTTACAAACTAGCTGAAGCGTCGATGCCCGATATTATAATTACAGATATAGTAATGCCCAAGAAAAGTGGAATTGAGCTAATAAAAGAAATAAAAGCATCAACACTACTCAACCACATACCAATTATAGTTGTTTCTGCTAAAAACAGTAGTGAAGATATAATAGAAGGACTAAATTCGGGTGCTGACAACTACTTAACAAAACCTTTTCAACCCGAAGAACTAAAAATTCGCGTAAAAAATTTAATAACAGCTCGTAATCTTTTAATTGAAAAATATCGCCGCACAGTCTTAAAAGATGAAAAAGACGCCGAAATACTAGAAGATGGCAATGCTAATGCAGAGTTTTTAAGGCTCACAACCGACATTATCTATCGTGAGATGAAGAACCCCGATTTCACACCTACAATGCTCTCTGAAGAACTTGCAATCAGTACTTCTCAGTTGAACAAAAAACTAAATGCTATTACCGGATTCCCATCCTCTACATATATACTTCAAGTAAAGCTATCAAATGCAAAAAAGATACTTACCAACGAAAACAAGACCATTGGCGAAGTGGCAGCCGAGTGTGGTATATATGATGTGAACTATTTTTCTCGGGTATTCAAAAGGCACACCGGGTTCACACCAACTCAATACAAAAAACTGCCCAAAACCAGAGATCTAAAACACATCAGTTAAATTAAATATAATCCAACAAAACAATTTTTTTTGGATATATCAAATAAAAAACTTTAACTTTAATATTTGCGACTTTTAGCACTCGTTTTCACCTATACCTCAACATTTTAGCTTTATAAATGAGCAAATAATGCTATACCAAACGAATGTTAAAGCGGATTTAGTGCTATAAATAACGAAATAAGTCCTAACCTGATTTTACAGAATAGCGTATGTTTGCCAAAGAAAAAAAAGGGTCGGTGTAAAGGTCACCTAAAGTTTTCTAAACGTACGGAGCAAAAAAATTGAATAAAAGTAGACAAAACAGACAAACGGTCAGCGTGTTAACTATAAACGGTTAAAAATATCGCTTCAAACGTAACAAAATTGAAACAAACACATAAATAGAGGTAGTTTTCAATCTTTTAGCTTATTAAACACAAAATTAAATACAAAATATGAAGTTTAAACTTATCCAAAAAGCTAATCCATTAGAACCGGATAGTAAACGAAAGTGGTATGCCAGCCCTGTAAAAAAGGGCACCATAAACAACTACCAGTTGAGTAAAGGCATTTCTGCTAAATCGTCTATGACTAGAGGTGCGGTTCTAAATGTGATTGAAAACATGGTTGATGAGATACCGGCCTACTTAGTAGAGGGTTATAGCGTAAATCTCAATAATCTGGGAACACTCAGAATTTCATTATCAAGTAATGGAGTAGATGACCCCTCAAACTTCACAGGCGATAATATTAAGAACACTAAAGTGATCTTCACTCCTGCACCTGAGTTTAAGAAGACCTTGCAAAACATGAAATTAGAAATATCAGAAGAAGAGTAACCATCTATTACAAATGCCCCATCATAATATAAATATATCAAAGAAGCTCCTCTCTAAAACAGAGTC
>CAZSBA010000118.1:0-5240 GCA_964605035.1 uncultured Proteiniphilum sp.
TCTGCTAACGATTTTAATGACGTTATAAACTGCCCCGGAGCGGTGGTATATTCTTCACCTTTAAAAATCCAATTATTGTCTTTATGATCTGCCATCAGGAGTAAAGTTATCATGACTACTTTTTGATTAGCATTGCAATCTCTCCAAAGTGCATTTTTTAGCATTTTCCTGTGAAGTTTAATCCAGCCACTATCCATGCTACTTGCCTTTGCCCTTCGCCCACGCCATCAACTCGTCATACTGCGATTTAGTCAAATCGCTTGTGCTTTTTACATCACTATCAGCGAACCTGATTAACATTTCAGCTTTTAAAGTCGCCTCATCAATCCCGTTTGTCTTGACCTCGTTAAACAGCTTTAATAGCTCGTTCTTGGTCGGTCTTTGTATTAATGGAGTACTTAGTTGGCTTCTTGCATTACTTCCTGAATTTGCCCCGTTTTGTGCGTTATATTCGTTACTGTCTGCATCCTTTGTGTCATCAATCGCATATAATCCATTAAGTGCGTATTTCCTTGCGTAGCTTGATGCAGTACCAGTAATTTGACTGTCATCCATCCCTTTTTTCGTCTCACTTTCTCTCGCAAACGCTGAATTTGATATTGTTTCGTCCGGTATTGATGATACGCTATCATATATGGATACAGTAGATTTTATATATACTCTTTCTCCGACTGATATAACATCATCAGTTATCACTTGTAGAAGTCCTTGTTTGTGTAGAAGTGGCTTTACTGCTTCGAGAATATCTTCTGCGCTCCTGTAATTATATCTCCCGAAATTGTTGTATTGCCCCTTTGGTGCTTTTAATTCTTTTTGAACTTCGATTAATTTGCTATAGATATTTTTTTCTGTCATTTCATCACCTACTTGATCGCTAAAGACTTAGATACTACTAACTCCACCCCATCAAGCTCTAGCCCATCTTGGAGTGCCTTTTTTAGAGCGACTTTGTCGATTGTCTTAGTAATCTTGGTGAACTTATCAGGTATAATGCTCTCATCTTGGTATTTAACACTTGGAGGGTTATTCCTGATCGTGAATTTAAATAAGTCCGTCTCCAACTTCTTTTGTCCTCTTAATTCCATTGAATCTTTAATTGTAGTTACTAACCATAATACGGCATTTTCTTTAGATTTTTTCAAGCTTTGTAATCTTGCGATTTCTGCTTTAATTGTTTCTGTCTCACCTTTTTTAATCTGAATTAACTTTGCCATGTTTATAACCTTTTCATTAAATTCATCGGTTAAGTTATCAAGTGCAATCTTCACAGCTTCACTTTGCTCATCTTCTTGTCCTTCAACTAAGTCAATCAAGTTTAGATACATCTGATCAATTTCATACATTTTAAATTGTGCCATTGTCCACCTCTTCGTTTTCTTCTCTATCTTCCGTATAACGCTCCGCATCCAAGACATCAACGACTTTTATTTCTACTCTTTTGTGTCTCATGTGGCTCAAAAAACTTATATCTTCTACGTTTGATATAATTTCATCTATGGATTGTATAGCATAGAATCTCTTAAGCTTGTCTATATATACTTTTATAATTTCATTTGTGTTTTTCTTGATATACTCTTCTAATTCAAAATTATTCATTGTTCCTCCTAATTGTGTTATAATTAGGTTAGTAAAGGGTCGAATTTTACTAACCAAGGGGTTATCTTTTTTGATAACTCTTTTTTTTACTCGTTTTGTAAAGTATATTTGGCAATTTCTTCTTTACCATATCTTGTGTCCACACTTACCATAGTTGTTGCTATACCTACTCCACTATTCCTTAATTGAAATATCCTGTCTGATAATCGTGTAATCCCGTATTTATCAATCGCCTCTTTGCTAGTTATGCTACCTACATTAGTCAAGTGATCTAGTATAACTTGCTTTTGTGTTGATCTACTCATTAAGCCCTCCTATTGAATTGCATATCTTTATGATGCAAATTCCATATACACCTCCTCCTACGGTTGTACTACGTTATCCACTATCTGTATAGCTGGATCGATATATCCTACAAGGGTTAAGAAACCTACAATCGCAAGGACTGCTACAACCACCATAACTGCTTTAGTCACAAAGTCATTTAACTTTTTTCGGTGGGTCAATCTCCTGTGCTTTTCTAAATTTCTGTTCAATTTTCGTTTTTGATATCTTTCCTCTGCCGTTGTCATTTTTATTCCTCCCTTCATGTGTTATGTTTGTGTTTTTAGGCACTTTTTAATTAAAGAAAATATCTACAACATCTTTGTCGGATAAGTCCCAGACATTTTTTAGTGATGTTATTTCAGACTGTGTAAACTCCGATTTGTTACCTCTTGAATTTAACTTTCCATTAATTTTGTTAGATAGTGTAGTTTGTGCGATTCCTAATAAATTTGCAACATCTCTACCCACCATGCCGTTCTTATACATATTTGCCTTGAATAAGTCTGCGTTCATATATCCTCCTTTCCTTTTTTGATACTTTAATATTAACATATTTAAAAGATTTTATCAATACATTTGGGGAACTTTATTATAAATATGTAGATTTTTTATTGTTTTACATTCTCGCCCCCCTTTTAAATTTTGCTTAAAGGGTGGGAAACCACCCTGTTTTTTACGGTTCCGTTCTAAATGATTTGTCTAGTATGACTTCACCAGTTTCTGGATCCGTTACTATAATGTTTGTAAAGTTCACTTCGTCATGGGCTATTCCAGACACTCTGACTAAGCAAATAGATTTACCTTTATTTCTCACACAGACTTCTGCATCTATTTCCCTTCCCGAAGTTTGGTAATTTGTTACTTTGCCTTTTCTAGTTTTCCATAGCCTTCCAAAATATTGTTGCATTGCCATTTTTATTCCTCCCTTTTTAATAATTTATTTTTGGTGTTATAACATCAAATGTTTCTATATCAAAATACGCGTATGTTCTTTTTGGTCCGCCCGGATATTTTTTTGATAATTTGCTTAGTACATAGCAAGTGTGCACTTCACCAAGAGAATCAGTTACCTTTTCTGTTTGTTTTAATACGTTCATAGTTGAGCGACTTTCACCGAAAAACTTTAATGTTTCATCGTCGAAATAATGCCCATCAGGGTTGTGCTTGTAATATTCTCCGATAAGTTTATTTATATTCATTTTATCATCCATTGTTTATACACTCCTTTTTGTGTTATAGTTCTTCATCCAGATCCACATCTTCCATCCTTGCAATAAACTTCATGTTTTCTAGTAGTTCATCGCCAGACAGTGCTTCTACCAATTCATGCAATAAGTATTCAGATCCTAATACATTCAATAAAGTTTCAAATTCCTTGTAACCTGTTTTCATTATTTCACCCCCTGTTTACGTGCGATGCAAGTGTATCTGTCATAATCAAGTTCAAATTCGAATTCTGGTAAGGCTTGTTGCAGCTGTTTCGCAAGCCTGAAATGCAATGTCCTACCAATACAGCTCCAGCTTGCTTGTGCTGCTCCATTCTTCTCAACGGCTTCCTTAAACTCTGCCACCTTATCTGTCCATCTCTCACCATCAGTGTTGCTTAGGTTTAATCCAAAGTCTACATATTCAATATCTTTATACATTTTTTCCTCCTTTAGCCTATCTCATCAGGAACAGTGGGCTAGTTCTGTTCGACCACCAGTTGGTGGTTTCGATTGCCAAATTGTTATTAGTCTATCATTTCGCTAAAATGAATGTTACATCCGTTTTCCCAAAGTTCTATATAATATTTGCCTCGATATTTGTAGATTTTGGTTGTTATACATCCAATATCGCCTCTTTCAATATCTGAACGTTCAATAAATTCACCATATTTAACAACTTCCAACTGAAACATATCTCTCATTTTCTTTTTCTCCTTTTTTTTATTATTTATTTTATTAGGTTTCTTAAATATTTTTTATTTAGTACTTCTTCATAAATTCTGTCGTATTCTTCTTCTGGAATATATATTGCTCCGTTTTCTTGCTTCCATCCTTTTACATCATATTTTTCTATGATTCTCCACACGTCGATTATTTCTTTCATTCTTTTCATTTTTGTTTCTCCCTTCTCTCTTTGTTAATCTAATTATAACATATCTAAAAGCTATTGTCAACACATTTATTAAACTTTTTAATAAATTTATAGATTTCTTATCGTTTTATAAGTTTTTTATTGCCAATTAGAACCTTACCCTCATGTGAATAATATTGTTTACTTCTTCAAATTTTCTTACCATTATGAAGTATCCTGCTTTTGCTGCTTTTCCTACTGTATAGCTCATATTGTCTATTGGACACTTAACTGTTGCCCCTGATTCTGTTTTGAATACTAAATGCTGTTTTGTTGTTCTTTCTAATGTTGCTGGCTCTCCAAACGTTGTTGTGCCGCTACCGCTTCTAGCTACTGTTACCTCTTGTCCGATTTCGATGTTGATGTAGTCTCCGCCTTGATATATTCTCATTTTTGTTTCTCCCTTCTCTCTTTGTTAATCTAATTATAACATATTTAAAATCTTTAGTCAACACATTTAGGGAACTTTTTTATAAGTTTATAGATTTCTTATCGTTTTATATATAAAACATAAGTGCTTTATTGTTATGATGTTTCATTAAAGTTTTCATTTTATTCCATTTATAGAAATAAAAAAAGACCCTATCAACTAAGATAGGGCCTTGATTATTTATATTAAATTATTCTTACCGTTGCCAGTCATCTTACCCACGAGATCATAAATATAATTTGAACCCCTAGATATTAATATACCTGATAAGATTGTATCTGCTATCTGATATGTTTCTAATCCGATCAAGTCAAATACTCTTACCCTGAATAAGAATGCCATTAAGATACTTATCGCCACCGTTGCAATAAGTATGGGTTGCTTGTGTAGTTGTTTGCCATATTCTACTAAAGCTTCAATCAAGATTGAAACTGCTATTATTTGTGCTATCCCTTGCATTTTTTTCTCCTCTATTTTAAAAGTCTGTTAACTTCTTTTTGAACCTCTTCATAGTTATATCCGGCATTTTCTAACAGTTTACGTCTAGTTGATCCATTGCCCCAAGCACCATTTAGAACTTCTTTAGCTACTTCTTTTACAGATTTTAATTTCTTTACTTCTTCTTTTTGTTTATTCTCGCTAACTATAAATCCCGTGATGCCTTTTCTTTTTAATGATTCTAACATTTTAACTGCGTTCGCTTCGTTTTCAAATGCTCCGACTTGCACTCTATACATTGTATTCACTTCCTTTTTGTTATCTGTTTCTG
>CAZSBA010000119.1:0-5188 GCA_964605035.1 uncultured Proteiniphilum sp.
ACATCTTCTCCAGATCTGAAATTAACTGTTTCAGGAAAAGTCACATAACCTAATTGTTCACTACCCATGTCGTGATAAAATAAATCTGATCTATTTTGAAAACGAGCTATGTTTAAAACATTTAAAGTATCCGGATCATGAGCAACATGTGCTGTGATATTTTTCTGATTTAGTGTTGAGCCACTTATAATCATAGGAATCTCGTAGTTCGATTGACCATTTCCAAATAATAAGTCTCCATTAGAGTCTTTTCTGCTGTAAGGAACATATATTTCGGTAACACCTTTACTATTCAAAGGAGAGCTAAACCCTACAAAGTGCTCATATTGTTCATCGTTCCATTCATCGTTACAGGATGTTCCTAGCATTATCAATGCTAATAGAACAACAAATGTATATTTTTTTTGCATAAATTTCATATTAATCAAATTAATCGTAAGATGTCCAACCCGGTGCTTGAGTAAGACGTTTATTATGTTTCAACTCATTATGGCTAATAGGCCAGAAATAAAGTTTTGGAGAGAATGTAGATGACAGATTATAAATTGCTACGGGCTGATGAAATTCTTCACGTCTTGACTCATCCATAACCACGTTACAACCGTAAATCTGCTGAGCTTCTTCAACTTCTGCATCTTTCCAACGACGTAGATCAAAATAACGTTTTCCTTCGCCAAGTAATTCTATCATTCGCTCACGTTTTATAGCTTTACGAAGTTCTTCCTTACTACTATACGTAGATGATGTGTAATCAGGAACACCGGCTCTAATTCTCACTGGGTGAATGCCTCTTTTAATTTGATCAATATCACGGCTGATAGTATATGATGTTGTTCCATCCCACGACTCAATATTGTAAGAGCCATCAAGCTCATTCAATGCTTCTGCATACAGTAGAAGAATATCCGCATAACGTATTGCTGGTTCAGCTTTAGTTCTGATATTTCCAGGTGCATCTTCGGGATTGACAAATTTCATTACACCAATACCCGTACGCAAATGGAAGGGAGAATTCATAAACCCATTTCCTCCACCTCTATAATAGAATGTCTGACGATTACGGTCGTTTGGCTCAGTTCTACTTAGATAATGCCATACTGCACCATTATATGCAACAGAAGCATAAAAACGAGGTTCACGATTAGCATATTGTAATGAAACATTGCTCCCAAGTGGTCTGTAATTACCTGCTTCAACATCCTCATGAGTAGTGAAGCCTGTTAACCTTTCAGAACCATCTCCTCTACCAATTTCACGATCTTTTCCTGGGGCATCAGTACCGTCATTCATATAATATGCATCAACCATTTTTTGAGTTAATCCATGTGTATTCCATCCTCCAAAATCTCTTGGCATCTGATGGATTACCATTGCAGCAACTTCAGAAGTATTGTGAACTCTTGAGAAAATAAGTTCAGGGTTATCTACAGGTGATGCATCTCCATTAAACAGGTTTCTATAAGACTTAAATGGATCTATATTTCTCCAACCATAAGGCCAGTCTTTATCAGAAAAGTTAGGATCAGCTGGTGGAACAATTGTTGGACGGTCGTGTGGACCATTGTCTGTAGTTGAGAATGAAACATTATACAAATCATATACCCCCAACTCCATAACATCCCTAGCTGCAGCTGCTGCTTTAGCCCACTTCTCTTCACTGTACTCCTGAGAAAGAAGTCTACGTCCTTGATCATCAACCATAGCTCTGGCAAAATCATCATCGTTACCATTAGCGAGTGGACTTGCAGCAAATATCAATGCGTATGCACGTGTAGCTAATGCTGCTCCTTTTGTTGGACGTGCAATATTTTCATTATCTGTACGCCTTACATATTGTAATTCCTGTGCCGCTTGAATCATTTCATTGCTTATGAATTCTGCAACTTCCTCATATGAACTACGTGGGGTTGCAATTTCGTCATAGCTAAGTGTATAATCAATACCTTCATCTGGCATAATTGGAACTGGTCCGTACTTACGTAATAATAACCAATATAAGTAAGCTCTAACAAATCTCGCTTGTCCTTTATAATCCACTTTTTCTTCATCGGTCATAGTGGGGTTCATATCAATATTATGAATAAAAACAGAAGCCTGATAAATTCCCTTATAACTTCTGGGCCAGATTTCATTATATTCATTTTCGTTATATTCACCTAGTCTAAATTTGTTATATGATAAATCCCACGCATCTTTTGGATCATATTTTACGTCTCGGTCTCCAAAATACATGGCGTCGTCATAAACATGTGGACTACCAGTACCAGCTTTAGCAATAATATCTGCGTTCGCACCATTTAGAAAAGAGTATGCATATGCCAACCACTCTTCTGTACGCTCCCTGTCTGTAAAAACGGTCTCCAGGGTTGTGCGGTCTTTAAAATATTTGTCTGAGTCAAGGTAATCGGAGCAGGATGTAATATACCCTAAACCTATTACTGTCAGCAATAATATAGAAATTCTTTTTATCATGATTTTACATTTTTATAAGTTTACACTCATTCCTAGAGTTATTGATCTTGTAAGTGGGTATTCTTCACCTCGTGGTTGAGTTGATTCTGGATCCCATAATTTAAACTTCGACCAGGTATACATGTTTGAACCAGTTATGAAGATTCGCAAATCATTTACATGGTATCTTGTAGTAATCTCTTTAGGTATAGTGTAACCAATATCAATATTCTTTAAGCGGAAGTAACGACCATCACGTAACCAGAAAGAAGAACCTTGCTGATTATTAGCACTTCCACCATAACTTAAACGAGGATAATTAGCATTGACGTCTTCATTTGCTGGAATCCCTAATTGAGCCGCTGTTTCTGAGTCTACCCAACGATCTTCAAGCATTCCCTTCATTATATTTCCCCAATCGTTCTCACTAAAGGCAAATACTGTCTTTCCGAAAATGGGGAAAGTTGATTTTCCTGCTCCTTGAAAGTGGAAATTAAAATCAAAACTTTTATATGAAAATGATGCACCCATTCCATAAATAAGGTTAGGGCGGGTGGTTGCACCAATTGCAACAACGTCACCTCCGTTAACCACTCCATCACCATTAACATCTTTATATTTAATGTCACCTGGCTGATATACTCCAAACTCCTGACGAGGGCTATTACGAATATCATCGTAGTCTTTAAACAGACCTAAAGCTATAAGCCCTTTTCGTTGATCCACTCGGTAACCTCTTTCGTATTGGTAAGGATACACTTTGTTCTCCTCATCTCTTTCTAATACTTCGTTCTTGCTATAAGTCATATTACCTCTTAAAGTAATATTAACTTCTCCAACTTTCTCCTTAAACTCAAAATTACCATCAAAACCTTTTGCTTCAACGGCACCTACGTTGGCTCTGGGATTACTTTCTAAACCTGTTATTTGAGGTAGAAAATGACGTGTCATGTAAATACCTGAACGATTTTCAGTGAAATAGTCAACCGTTAATGAAAATTTATTTCTGAACAGTGATAAGTCAACACCAAGGTCACTCTTCTCAGCTACTTCCCATGTAACAAATGGAGAGGCAACTTGTGTGTAGTGTAAACCGCTGTAAGCTCTTTGATATGAAGCAGTCCCCCAATTATATCCCGGAACATCTCCTCCAATGCTGTACAAGTAAGGAAATCTATCACCTCCTAGGTTATCGTTACCCACTTTTCCCCAAGAGTAACGTATTTTGAACATCTCTAGCCAATCTTGACTTTCCTTAATAAATGGTTCTTCAGCAATATTCCATGCTGATGATAAAGCAGGGAAGAACCCATATTGATGTCCAACGGCAAAGTTCTCTGATCCAGTATAACCAAAGTTAAAATCAAAGAAATAACGATACTTCCAATTATAAGTAAAGCGTCCTGCAAGTCCTTGATTTCTTCTGGCTACACCATTTTTAATATCACCACCGACACCAATTGTTTGAGTATATGTATCTTGAGTATATCTCAATGTTACTCCAGTATTATGATCGCTAAAACTTCTATCCCAGCTTAAAAGCATATCTAAGAACTCTCGACGATTTCCAGACGCACCACTTTCTTGAAACATATCACTTGCTCCAGCAATATGATCCCAAACAATTTCACCTGTTTGCGTATTCCTACTTAGAGCTTTCCATTGATCGGGCCAACGACGTCGGTTTATGAAGTTGTGGTTATTAGTGTCATAACCAAATCTACCAACAAAGCGCAAACCTTCTGTTACAAATCTCAAGTTTTGTTCCAATGTTACGTTTGTCTGCAAGTTATTATCCCAGTTTTCGTTATAACCAGTCTGAGTGGCACTAACCCAAGGATTAGTTCTATTGCCAGTTCCTAGCGCAGGTATACGACCATTAGAATATAACTTAGGTGTACTTATAGAATGGTATCCAAATAGTTCACCCCAAACATCATTATCTCCAAGACCTGGACTATTCCTTTTTGCCAACGAGCCAGACACCCCAATTTTCAACAATGTAGTTTTAGTTACGTCCATGTCAACGTTTAATCGATAGTTCCAACGTCTATAGTTTGCATTTGTATCATAGTCATTTCTTAAAGTTTCATCAGTTTTGTACATACCTTCATCTTCTACATAACTCATAGAAGCAAAGTAACGGGTTGTTGAGCCCCCTCCACTTAAATTCATGTTAGCACGATAACTCCACGCATGATCTTTAAGCAAAACATCCATCCAGTTGACATTAGGATAAAGGTCTGGGTCAAGTCCCAAACGAAGTATTTCTAGTTCTTCGGGTTGATAAAGAACACCCATATTTCTTGTAATGCGCGCCTCATTTGC
The DNA here is from genome assembly GCA_964605035.1 of uncultured Proteiniphilum sp. Classification (GTDB taxonomy): domain Bacteria; phylum Bacteroidota; class Bacteroidia; order Bacteroidales; family Dysgonomonadaceae; genus Proteiniphilum. Next base: position 4,780 of record CAZSBA010000119.1, read on the forward strand.
TAGTGCTGCATATGTATTTCCATCAACAAATTCAGGAGTAATTGTGCGATTATTAAATGATGTTTCTACTTTAGCACTTATATTAACTTTACCTGCTTCACCATGTTTTGTAGTTATTAATATAACCCCATTTGCTCCTTTTGATCCATATATTGCTGTAGCAGATGCATCTTTTAAAACAGTAAAAGATGCTATATCTTCACTATTTATTTCATTAAGATTATTCCTTTCGAATCCGTCAACAAGAATTAAAGCACTGTTACTTGCACCAAATGTTGAGATACCACGTATCCAAAACTCTGATGTGTTCTTTCCTGGTTGTCCAGAAGATTGCATTGCCATTATACCAGGAACATTACCTGCTAATACATTTGAAAGGTTCGAAGATGGAAAGCGTTTCAACTCCTCC
>CAZSBA010000120.1:0-5163 GCA_964605035.1 uncultured Proteiniphilum sp.
TATGAAAACATTAAAATTTCTAATAGAAAAAGAGTTTAAACAGTTGTTCAGGAATACATTGATTCCAAGACTAATCGTTATGTTTCCTATTATGGTGTTGCTTGTTTTTCCATGGGCTGTCAGTTTCGAAATTAAAAACATCAAAATAGATGTAGTAGATCATGGTAAAAGCAGCTATTCAAAAAGATTTACAAATAAAGTAGCTTCATCGAAGTATTTTATACTTAACGATACACCACTTGACTATCAAACAGCAATGCTGAATATGGAAAATGGCGAAACCGATATGATAATAGAGATACCGGTGTCGTTTGACAAAGATATTGTTAAAAGCCAAACCTCATCTATAGGTGTTGCAGTAAACTCGGTAAACGGCACACAGGGACTGCTAGGCAGCAATTATATCATGCAAATTGCGAACGAATTCTCCACGGAATTGCGAGGTGAACTAATAAATACATTACCCCCCAAATCAAAGGCATCAATAATGAATATGCCTAAAATTGATATTGTTCCACAATATAAATACAACCCTGAGCTCGATTATAAAAACTTCATGATACCGGGTTTTATGGTATTGCTACTCACAATCTTGTGTGGCATTTTACCGGCTCTTAATATCGTAATGGAGAAAGAGAATGGCACCATCAACCAAATTAATGTTACTCCTGTAAGTAAGATTAATTTTATACTTGCAAAATTAATTCCTTACTGGGTAGTTGGAATTGTTGTTATGATTATATCAATTACTTTGGGTTATGTGATTTATGATCTCTGGCCTGCAGGAAGTGTAATAGCAGTGCTTATCTCTGCCATAGTCTTTATTCTTTCAGTTTCGGGTTTAGGGATCATAATCTCCAACTATTCTGAAACAATGCAACAAGCCAGTTTTTTGGTAATGTTTTTTATACTGATTCTAGTTCTACTTGGCGGAATGTTTACACCTGTCTCAAGTATGCCTACCTGGGCACAAACTATTGCAGCAATCAATCCATTTAACTACCTGACAAAAACTTTTCGAATGCTTTACCTAAACGGTAGTACATTATCTGAAGTGTCAATAAATTTATTTGCACTTGGTATAATTGCCGTAGTGCTCAACGGGTGGGCTGTATATAGTTACAAAAAAAGATGATAATTACTAGCCAGGTGGTTTAATTATATTAAATAAATCACTAAAAAAAATTCATCTTAAAGCTCACTCAAACGTTCACCCCACTTCTCAATTATTCTTTTGCAAACCATCTCTGCGCTAATCACTGCCATCGGAAGTCCCGCCCCCGGAGTGGTTGATGCACCAACATAGTAAAGGTTTTTAAATTCTTCGTCATAGTTCTTCGGACGAAGACCTCCTATCTGCCCTAACTTATGCGACAGACCCAAACCGCTTCCCATATAAAGATTAAACTGTTTTTCCCACTCCTTAGGTGTGTATATTGTTTTAGTTACAATGTGTGGTATAATATCAATGCCTATTCTGCTTGAAAAATCATTTACAATACTATCTACAATATCTTCACGGTCGCTCCAGTCTGTCTTATACAACAGGCTTGGTACGGGACACACAAAGAATAGGCTCTCACTATCCTTAGGGGCGCAGTCGGGGTTATGCTTCGAAACAACATTAACATAATAATAAGGCTTTTGCAGCGAATCGGGATTCCTTAAAACATTGTGACCATACTCCTCAAAGTTATTACCCAGAAAATAGTTGTGCATGTCAAGGTCGGGCAATTTACGATTAATACCTACGTAAGCAGTGAGATATCCCATTGTCCACTCCATCTTACGAAGTTTGTTGTCAGAGAATTTCTTGCGGTGAAGCACCCTTCCCCTAAATAGTGCCGCATCGGCATTGATTAGAAAAATATCCGCTTCGTAGCGGTTGCCCTTACTGTCTTTTAGATGCTTTACATGCTCTCCTTCATGCTCCGCCGAGGTAATCTCTGTATTATAGATAAAAGTTGCACCACGTTGCTTTAGCGCATCTACCATCCCCTCCACAATACGATACATTCCTCCTTCAACATTATGATAACCGTCGTGCCTAAATTCAGTGTATGAGAGCAGGCTGTAAATACCCATAGTATCAAAAGGAGTACGACCAAGAAAAAAAGCCACCAATGAGATAATCTGACGTGCATCCTGCGAGTTGAAGTACTCCTTTATATGTTGCCAAAAGGTTCTCATAAGTACCGGAATATGCACAGGATTCACCTTCATCAAGGTCACAAAATAATCAAGATAGCTGTCGAAGTTATTACGAATAACGATATCAAAAGTATCATGAAAAAGAGCACCCGACTTTTCCAGATATCTCTCCATTTTTGCCTCAAAATCGGGCTCAATATCCTTAAACGACTCTGCCAGTTTTTTTATGTCTTTATGAAGACGATAACTTCTACCACCTGCAAAGTGCACCGAGTAAAGAGGGTCTAACTCTATAAATCGAAATGGCATCTCCACTCCGCACAGCTTCATAAAGTCGGTGAAGACATACGACATGCTAAAAAAACTTGGTCCTGTATCAAAAATAAAACCATCTTTTTCGAGTCTGTTGAGCCTTCCACCCGGTTGGTTGTTTTTCTCAATAAAATGCACTTCATAACCTTTGCTTTGCAATAACAGTCCACTTGAGAGGCCTCCTAAACCGGTTCCAGTAATAATTACTTTTTTCTTCATTTTGTTTTGTGTTTTTTAGTGAATGCGGGGTATAGCTCATCCTTAACCCAACTGAAGTTAGGTTCGCTAGATAGTGCTTTTACATAAAAAGCGCCTGCTTTATCAATTTTGCCTGTCACCTCAAAAGCCTCTGCCAACTGTACAAGTAAAGCCAGATAATTCCAGTCGCCCTTTCCATCTGCTTCCATGAGCTGCTCAGCTCTAAGGTAATTTTCAATGGCTCTATCTTTCGATCCTCCAAAGAGAGGAGGCATAAAGAAATCGATATTGCCCAGTTGAATATATCCTAAGGCGTTATTATCGTCTTGCTCAACAGATTTCTTTGCAAAATCAAGACTGCGCGGACCTAGCCTGGGTGCTTTTAAATTGGCAAGACCTATCTGAAAGCCTAGGAATGCCGACTCATATGCATCTAAAACAGCAACTCTATAGTTATCCTTCCTTAATCTTTTAAGCCTTTCTAAACCTCTCTCAAGATAAATCCTTGCCTCGCCCTTCTGTTTGCTGCCTATGCTCCATCCAATATATCCATACTCGTAGTTGAGCAGTTCCAGCTCACGTTCGTTGTTTTTGTTTGGCTCTGCATGCATAGCATCTATTGTCTTTTTCCAGGTTGCCATGTCATTATAAATATACGACCTGTATATTGTTTCTTTTTCCTGAGCTAATGCTAACAAGCAACTTAGAAGTATAAGTATAAGTAATAAAAGTTTTTTGGCCATTTTCGTTTTATAATTTACTTGATGTCTATACAAGTGATATTTAAATTGTTCGCCCTTTCCAGCGAAACGTTTTTTTTCTACTGTTAAGTATCGAGCGTATAATAAATCTTCCAAGCATCAGTTGTTGCGGCACAAACAGCAATATATTGTCAGATACTTTCATCACAGCAGTAATCGAAACAAATATACGAGCAAGCAGGGTAGCTGCAAGCCATATCAAAAGAGCCTCTGTTCTTCCGTCGGCAAGAAAAACTATAAAACCTAAAGTTGTAACCAACCAATAAATTATAGCTAAAGGTAAAGAGTTACCGAAAAAATATATAACATTCTTAGAGAATCCTTCTATTGCATCCTTTTTAGTATGATACATTCGGCAGCGTATGCCTTCTACACCTGTAAGACAGCTTACTCTCTTGTGTTGTTTTTTCAAATAACCTGATATCTCAATATCTTCGGCACGGCTCTTACGGAAAATACTATGAGGTTCAAACTCTCTGTATGTATCACTCCTAAACATCATAAACTGTCCGTTTGCAGCAGAGAGAGATGGAAACCACGCTAAACGTACCAGTGGCAAAGGCAGCAGAGTAAGCAATATAATTTGCATATTTGGCACTGTAATCTTTTCACCAGGCGACTTCATCACCTGTGTAGGGAAGATGCTAATCATACTACATCGATGTCTCTCCATATATTTAACAGTCCTGTCTATAACCCCCTCACTAACCCGTACATCAGCATCCAGAAAAAGGAGGTAATCGCCTTTTGCTTCCAGCGACAGCTGATAACATGCGTAATTCTTACCATTCCAGTCATCTGGCAACTCTTTACCCGAAATTAACTTTATACGAGTATCTCGTGCTGCATACTGTTTTACTATTAAAGAAGTATCATCGGTCGATTTATCGTCACAAACTATAACCTCCTTAATCCTATCAGATATACTTATAAGATCACCAAGCAAGTATCCTATATTATTTTCCTCATCACGTGCAGGAATCAAAAGCGACAACGAGGGCATTTCTTCTGAAACATCAGTTGACGGCAAACGTTCTTTAAACAGAAGATTGACAAGGGCAACAATCAGTTGCAACAGAGCAAATGCAAGTATTATATTGCCAACGAGGTGTATCATTCGGGTAGTTTAGTTTGAATTGCAAGACAATCAGAGTAAAAAAGGTTATATGCCTCCTCTAAAGATTCACAGCAGAAGTTTCCGTTATAATCTCGCAAATAGATATACAAAGATGGCTTAGGGTGTGCCAGATAATCTATCATATTTACCGACATCAATAGTTGCACCTCCCCTTCCCTACCCTTTAGAATATGTTCTACTCCCTTTTCGAAATGAAATTTATTGCAGTAGAGCGACTGTAATTTACCCTGAGGATAAATGAGTACCATATTTGCAGGATCGTGCAGTAGCGATGCAGCGTATTGCAACGACTCTATAACCTCTCGGCTATTTCTTTTTATAGAGAAACCTCCGGTATAATTAAAGAAACGATAACGCAGTAATTGATCTTCCTGCATCATGAAATGAAACTTACGCTTCACAACTTTAAGTTTTAAAAACATTCCCCAAAAGCCGTCCCACCATCCTATATGATTGCCAATCAACATCACCGGTTTACCTGAGTCTGAAAACGAACCTTCTATGGTTACATTGCGAAAATGGCGTTTAAGCAGCCAAAGGGTATAACGCTGAAAGAACGGATAGATAAAGAAATGGTGTTTTGAATGGAGCATATAAACTTTG